>JACRCT010001112.1 GCA_016218885.1 Deltaproteobacteria bacterium
GCTCCACGTGGATCTGCATTTCCTCGGCGGGGCGTGGGCGAGCGCCGGCCGGATGCTGCTCCACGTGGATCTGCATTTCCTCGGAGGGGACCGCCTTCCATCCTCTGCCAAAGCCTGCAGAAGCCGACGTGCTCGCCGTCGCTCGCCGGATCGGCTCGCACACCGCCGTCTGCTCCGACGCGCCGGTCTCGACGAGGCCAAGGCTGCTTTCGGTCCGATGGACGCTCTCGCGCTAGCCGTGCTGCACGAGGGCGCCGGCCCTCGGGTCCCCTGCGACCCCCAGCCGCTCCTGGCTCAGGCCTTCGTCGACGGCCTCTCGCTTCACGCCGGCAGCCAGGTCAACCAGAACGATCGCCAAGGGCTGGAGCGCTTTGGGTCCCGCGTCCCCATCGGACCCGAGTGCACGGGGACGATTTCCGCCACGCCGACCTGAAGGAGTTCCGGGCTGTCTTCTGCTACCTGATGCCTCGCTTCCTGGAGCGGAACACAGACTGGCTGGAGAAGGCATTGACGCCAGAGACACGAATCGCCGGCCTCTGAACCTCCGTCATGCTCGGAGAGCAGTTCATCGTTCGACTTGGTTTCTGCACTTCTCCCATAGGGTGAGCGGGTCGGAAAGAACCCGTGTGGCGTCGTCGTAGGCTCAATCGCTTCCATCCTGGCCACAGGAAGCCCTAGGCGAATTCGCCAATCAAAGAGAAGGTGAGCGGAGGTCGACGGCAAGGCGTCGGGTCGCCGAAGCTAACGGCGGTGCACCCTCGAATTGGCGACGAGGGACGACGAGCAGGAGCGGCGCGAGGGGCAGTGCCGCTTCGTCAGCGCCCCCGGGGCGAAGGGGGTTCTTTTGCATCACTTACTCCAATGCAGAGAAACACTACATTTTTCCAAAAAATGTACGGTTACTCTGCATTGGAGTAAGTCGCGCTCAGACAACCCCTTCCTTCACGGCAAGCGGCACACCTACGGCATCAACGTGATGCCGTGATCAACGGCCGCCCGCGCTCGGGCCACGCCAACCCTCGTGGCAGTGCACGCTCGCCGAAGGAGGACCTACGGCCCAGACGTCGCTGGCTCCGCGCCCCCAGACACTGGTGAACGAGCCCATGGTCCCGGTCGGCTTGCTGGTCCAGGCGACACCGTTCCAGTCCACGATCGCTCCGTAGGTACCCACGGCCCGGACGTCGCTGGGCCCGGTTCCCCATGTTCCGAAGAATGGCCTTCGACCAAGATGCCGAGGAGCCTCGCTGGACCGAGTTGCCACTCCCTGCGGCGCCGCTACTGGCACCATCGACCACGATGCAGCCCTGGGGGACGGCGCGGCCTTTCCGAGCCTGGGCGCAATCGCGCCCTGACGCCGACCATGCCTACCCTCCGATAGCGGCGAAGGTCGGGGGGACGCTCAGCGTTTCCTGGTCGAGGAGGTGCGACTGCGGCTTGGCCTTGAACGTCGACTCGATCAGCCGATCGAGGGCATCCTCGCCTGCATCGGGCTGCAGCGCCGGACGAAGCGGGATCTCCTGATTGCCGAAGAGGCAGAGCCTCAAGGCCCCAGAGGCCGAGACGCGAATCCGGTTGCAGGTGGAGCAGAAGCTGTTGGAGTACGGGGCGATGACTCCCACCTTCCCCGGGTGCCCGAGGTGGCCGAGCATCGTCGCCGGACCGTCAGTCGAATCCTTGGGGAGCGCGGCCCAGCCACGCTGCTCCAGCTTCTGGCGCAGCTCGTGAGCCGGGAGGTGATGGCTGCGAAAGAAGGCCGCGCTGTTGCCGGTCTGCATCAGCTCTATGAAGCGGACATGCAGCGGTAACCGCCTCGTCCACTCCAGGAAGCGATCGATCTCGAGATCCTCCAGGCCCCGCAGCAGGACCACGTTGACCTTGACCGAGGGGATCCCCACCTCGAGCGCCTTCTCCACTCCGGCGACGATGCTCTCCAGCCCAGAAACCCCGGTCACTCGCGCGAAGCGCTCCGGGTCCAGGCTGTCCAGGCTCACGTTCAAGGCCGTCAGCCCCGCGGCGCGCAGCGCAGGCGCGAGGTCGAGCAGACGAGAGCCATTGGTGGTCAGCCCGAGCCTGCGAATGCCCGGAACGCGCGCCAGACGGCCGACGACGTCCACGATGTCCGACCGCAGCGTGGGC
The DNA here is from genome assembly GCA_016218885.1 of Deltaproteobacteria bacterium. GTDB lineage: Bacteria > Myxococcota > Myxococcia > Myxococcales > UBA5297 > JACRCT01. Next base: position 2,137 of record JACRCT010001112.1, read on the forward strand.
TCGCCGCCGGTGATCCGCAGCTTCCAGAAGCCCAGCCGGGAGAAGGCGCGCACCAGCCGGTCGAGCTCATCGGCCGAGAGCACGTCCGCTTCGGCCGGCCGGCGGCAGCCCTCGGGCAGGCAGTAGGCGCAGCGGAAGTTGCAGCGCTCGGTGACCGAGAGCCGAAGGTAGTGGAGGTCGCGACCGAACCCGTCTTGCATGGCCTATTGCCTCTTCCCACCCCAGACCTGGAGCATCGCCCGAGCCAGCGGCCAAGCCGTGCTCCAGCAACGGAACATTCCGAAACCTGGGCATCTGCCATCAACGCTCGCGGTTTCGCCCCGCTTGGCTGTACCAACCGTGTGACATGTCACAGGGTCACCGCACCGGGTGGACCCGGGAGATACCGTACTTGCGCGCCCAGCGGTACAGCGTCATCCGCGAGATGCCGAGCTGCCGCGCGGCCTGGGCGTAGTTCCATCGGCAGGATTCGAGCGCCTCCAGGACGGCACTGCGCTCCAGGGAGGACACCTTGTCACGCAGCCCCTCCCCGGACGAGGGATGCCCTTCGCCGCTCGGCGGCCCCGACGCCGGAGCGCCCAGGCCCAGATCCTCGGGCCCGATGGTGCTTCCCGAGGAGATCGTGGCCGCTCGCAGAATGACGTTCTTGAGCTCGCGGACGTTACCCGGCCAGGAATGGGCCTGGAGCGCGGCGATGGCCTGGGCAGAGAAGGTCGAGCCGCGGCGTCCCGCCTCCGTGTCGGCGAGGAAGGCCTGCGCCAGCAGGAGAACGTCCTCGCCCCGGCTGCGCAGCGGCGGTACCAAGACCGCCAGCACGTTGAGCCGGTAGTACAGGTCGCTGCGGAAGCGCCCAGCGCGAATCTCCTCTTCGAGCGCCCGGTTGGTCGCGGCGATCACCCGCACATCCACCCTGCGCGGCATGCTGCAGCCCAGCCGGACGATCTCTCCCTCCTGGAGTACCCGCAGCAGGGCTGTCTGGGCGGCGAGGGGCAGCTCGCTCACCTCGTCGAGGAAGAGCGTGCCCCCGTCGGCGTCCTCGAAGCGCCCGGTGTTGCCTTCGCGACGGGCCCC
>JACRCT010001113.1 GCA_016218885.1 Deltaproteobacteria bacterium
GAGCGCCAGTGTAGAGGACGTATTCGGCGTTGCCGGTGAGGTTCACGGCAAACACGGGCGAAGGCATCTCCAGCTTCAGGCCTGGCCGGAAATGGAAGAGCAGATCGCCCTTGGTCTCGTAGCTGCCGGTGGTGGTCGACTGGCCCAAGGCCGCCGCAGAGTCGAACTCGGGCGAGATCTCGATGAACGGGTGAAGGCGAGCGTCGCCGAACTTGAGACCATTGCCCTCGGCGCGAGCCGAAGTCACTGTCGCGCCGAGCGCAAGTGCGATCAGAGTGGCGATCGTCCCAGAGCTCGACCTCGAATTTGGCGACCTCAAGCCTGGATCCCGCGTCGACTTAGCCCTACCGACCGCACCCCTGGGGTGCGGCCAACGAGTCTGCGAAGCGACCCACCCCGCCCTCCGAATGAAGGGCCTTCAACGGAGCGGCACGTTTCATAGCCCAACAACGGCGCCGGATCAACTAGTGGGACTGGCCGGCGGGGGCCGGCTGACCACCGGAGGAGGGGGCGGGCTCTGCGTGGGATCGATCTGCGGCAGATCGCTCGGCACCTCGACGATGACCTCGAGTGGCCCGGTCTCGAAGGCCAGCATCCCCACGCACTGCTCCGCTTCCGCCTTGAGCTGATCGACCTTCTGCCGGGCGATGACGACCTTGGTGTACTCGTGCTCGGAAGACTCGCCTTCCTTCTTGGCGATCGCCTCCTGGAGCGCGATGTCTGCCTGCTCGCTGATGCGCAGCAGCCCTTTGATGTTGGTGAGCTTCTCGTTGACGCAGTTGAGCTTGACGACGTCTTTGCTCGCCCGCGCCTCCTCGAGCTTCCCGAGCACGGCCTTGAGCCCGGCGCGCATCTGCACCAAGTACTCGGTGGACCGTTGGATCTTCTCCGGATCGGAAATGCTCTCAGCCTTCGTCGAAGGCGCTGAGGTCTCAGGGGATGGGGTCTGCGCCATCGCGCGCCCCGTGAGAAGCCCCCCAAACACCAGCGCCCCAGCGATGATCGACGGCAGCTTTCTCATCGGTCGATGCCTCGGGACCCTGAAGGTCAACTACGGAAAAGTTCGCGGATTATAGGAATCTGCAAGAAGCGGTGTCAATCTCCAGGTCTGGGCCTCGAACCCGGCACTATCCTCCATCGCTTCGTTAGTGCCCGCTCGCCCATAATCTGTTCATCTTCGCCAAGACTCGACCTCTAAGCGGTCGCAATGACTGGATGTTTGTCATCGCCCTACGTTCGGCGACGCCGCCTGGATGATCACCTCCGAGCTGGTCCCCGCCGCCCCGTCGTGGGCGCCGTCGGAGGCGGTGATGCTGCAGCGCCAGATGTCGCCGGCCTTGACGAGGCGACCGGGGACCTCTGCAGAGGACGCCGCGAAGGATTGGTCGACCCCGTTCTTCTGCCAGAGGAAGCGATACTTCACCGGCTCTCCGTCAGGGTCCACGGAGGGCCGGGAGAGCTCGCAGGTCAGCGGAGCGCCTGCGGACGGAACGTTGGGCAGCAACCGCACCGAGGGAGTGCTCGGCGGGCTGTTGCTGTACTTCGCCTCTGCCGAGGAAGCCGGCCCCGTGGCATGAGCGTCCGAAGCGGTGACCTCGCAGCGGTAGGTCTGCCCCGCTTTCGCGACCGAGGAGGGCAGTCGCCATGGCTCCTTGGCGTCGACCTCGAGCGGAGCGCCCCCCACGCTCCAGCGGAATGAGTAGGAGACCTGATCGCCGTCCGCGTCCTCGGCGAGCCGAGAGAGGCGACAGTGCAGATCCTGCCCTGCCCTCGGCATTTCAGGCTCGACCACCAGCTGCGCAGCAGCGGGTGGGGAGTTGATGATCTTCACTTGCGCCTGGACCGGAGCGGTGGAGAGCTCGCCGTCCGTCGCCACGGCCTCGCAGGACCACGCCTCACCGTGGCGGGCGATGCCGGGGGCAATCCGATCCTGGTCGGCTGACATCGGGACCGGCTCTCCATTTCGGCGCCAGCTCAACCGCAGGCGCGGAGTCTCCTGGTCGGCGTCCCGGGCCGCGGCCTTGACCGCGCACACCAGCTCGTCGCGCACGGTCGGCTTCTCGGGCTGCAGCGCGATCTGCGGCGGGACGGGCGCGGTGTTCTTGACCTTGGCCGTCGCGCTCGCGCTCACGCCTTCGACCTCGCCGTCGAAGGGCGTCACGATCACGCGAAGAGTCTCGCCTCGCCGGACCGTGCCCGGGGCCAGTGCGGAGACATCGGCAGGCAGCTCCACCTGAACACCCTCCTTGAACCAGGCGAACCGATAGGTGATCGGGTCGCCGTCACGATCGGTCGCTGGCTTGTCGATGCGCACCTTGATCCCCGTCTCGGCGGTGGGTTCGGCCGGCTCGAGGACGATCGCCGGCGAGGTGGGCGCCGTATTGACGGCCACCATCCGCGCCTTCCCGACAGGTCCGTCCTCCTGGCCATCCGAGGGGGTCACCTCAACCGTCCACGCTTCGTGCTTCTTGATGCGTCCCGCCGGGATGGCCTTCGCATCACTTCCCAGTCCCGCTGGCTTGCCGTTCACGGCCCAGGCATAGGAATAGACAATCGGGTCCGCATCCCCGTCGGTGGAAGGACGATCCATCCTCAACTCCACCGGCTCACCCGAACGGGGCTCTGCGACCGTGAAGGAGACCGCAGGCGCCATCGGGCGGGAGTTGCGCACGGTGGCGCTGGCCTTCGCTGCCGGCGATTCGACCTCGCCGTCGTTGGCGACGACCTCGATCTCGTAGGACTCACCCTTCTTGAGCCCGCGGACTTCACGTCCCTCGGCCATCGCATCAATCCTCTTGCCGTCCTTCTTGAACGTGAAGCGATAGGTGAGCTTGTCCCCGTCGGCGTCGCTCGCCGACGCAGCCAACACTCCCTGTAAGAGATCCGCTGCTCTGGGTTCGGTGGGCAACAGCAGGGCTTTGGGGGCTTCCGGCGGAGTGTTGACGACGACTGCCCGGGCGCTCGCTGCCGGGCCCTGCAGCTGACCGTCGTCGGCACGCACCTCGACCATGACCGTCTGCTTCTTGCGCGCGATCCCGGCCGGCAAGCTGTCCAACGAGCCATCGAGCGGCACTGGTGTCCCGTCGATCTGGAAGCGATACCGGTAGCTGAGCTTGTCGCCGTCCACGTCCGCGGCTTCGCGCTTGATGACCGCCCGGATCGCGTCGCCGATTCTCGGCTCCGCGGGCAGGAGCACCACGTCGAGCGCACCGGGCGCGCTATCGGCGACAGTGGCCTCAGCCGAAGCCGAAGGACCGTCCGCCTCGCCATCGGAGGGAGTGACCGTGGCCCTCCACCGCTCACCCTTTCGCACCGTGCCCGCCGGGAGCTCCGCCGAGGTGAGCCCAGGCTGCACCTCGCCGTTCTTGGTCCATCTGAAGCGATAGGTGATCGCGTCCCCGTCGACATCGGTCGCGGGCTCGACGATCTTGACCTTCGCGCGATCCGAGCGGCGCAGCGGAAGGTCCTCGAAGGCGACGACCGGCGCAGCAGGGGGGGTGTTCTTGACGGTGATGGAAACCGTCGCCGGAACCGAATCGCGATCTCCGTCCGAGGCGACCGCGGTCAGCTCGTAGGTCTCGCCCTTCTTGATCCCCGCGACCTCACGACCGTCCACGACCTTCTTGTGGTCCTTGGAGAAGCTGAAGCGATAGGTCAACGGGTCGCCGTCGACGTCCCTGGCGGGAGAGGCGAGGCCGGCCACCAACGTGTCGCCACGCCGGACCTCACGCGGGACGATCGACGGCACTGGAGCGGCCGGGTCGGTGTTGACGATGGTCGCCTGGGCCTTCGCCGGCGGACCCAAAAGCGTGCCGTCATCGGCCTGCACCTCTACGGTCACCACCTGCCGCTTGCGTGCCGACTGTGCCGGAAGCGTGTCCAAGGTGGTTGCCAAGGAGAGGGGGATGCCGTCCACGAAGTAGCGGTAGCGGTACTTGAGTCCGTCGCCGTCCACATCGGTGGCCGGCTTCTGGATCACGACCTTCACCGGATCACCTACCTTGGGCTGGGCCGGCGAAAGCGCGACTTCAGGAGCGGTCGGTGCGCTGTCGGCCACGGTGGTCTCGGCGGAGGCAGAAGGGCCCTCGGTCTCGCCGTCAGAGGCAGTCACCACCACCGACCAGCGCTCCCCTTTCTTCAGCGTCCCGGCGGGCAGCTCCGCCTTGTTGAGCCTGGACTGCGGCTGCCCGTCCTTGAGCCAGGCGTAGGCATAGGTAAGCCTGTCGCCGTCTGCGTCCGGAGCCTCTTCGAGGACCTTCGCCCGGACTGCCTCGGCACAACGGAGCACCTCCGGTTCGAAGCCCACCTTCGGGCGTCCGGGCCGGCTATTGGCGATGACCACCTCTGGACCCCATCGGGGCGTGCCGCCGGGCGCGCTGATCTGGAAGCGCCACCTCTCCTTCTTCTTCGTCGCCTCTTTGACCACCGACCTCTTGCCGGCGAGCTCGGCAACTTCCTTGCCGTCGCGGAACCAGCGGATCTCGGTGGCGGGCTCAGGATCGCCGTCGAGGTCGATGTGGCGATAGCTGGCGACGAGCTCATCGTCGGTGCCCGGCGCGGCGGGGCTCAGCTTGAGGTCCACGTATCCCGGCGGATTGGGATGCACGCGCCCGGCGCGGGCCGCATCGTGTCCTTGCTCGCGCCAAGCCAGCGGCGCAATCGACTTGCCGGCGCGCCGCACCTTGAAAGCGTAGATTTTTTCCCCGGCGGCCTGAACGACCACCGTCCCGTCACCCTGCTCGAGCACCGCCGGCCCGCTGACCGCCTCGGCCCCGAGCTTCGCGGGAAAACCGGCAAAGGGTTTGGCCCCAGCGCGCAAGGCGTGAAGCTGACCATCGCCCGACGTCGCCAGGAGCTCCTCCTTGCCGTCGCGATCCAGGTCGGCGATCACCGCCGAACCGACCAGCTTCTCCCCGAGCTTGATCGGATAGCCCTTGAGCTCCTCGCCGGCCACGCTGAAGGCGTGCAGCTTGCCATCGAAGGCGGCCACCGCCACGTCCAGGCGTCCGTCTCCGTCCAGGTCTCCCAGTCCCGGCCCGCCGAGGATGCGCGCCCCGACCGTCACCGGAAACCCGGGGTACGGCCTTCCGTCGGGGTGAAGAGCGTAAACCTTGAAATCCTGGGACGCGAAGGCGAGGTCGTTGAAGCCATCTCCATCGAGGTCGCCTATCGCCGGCTCGCCTGTCACGAGGTAGGCGGAGGAGGCCGGGAAGCCGGGCAACGCCTGGCCTTTGAGATCGGTTACCAAAACCCTTCCGTTCTCGTGGCCACTGACGAGCACGAGACGGGGAGGCATCCCCATCCGTCCGACGGCCACGGCGCTGGTCGTGCTCGCCCCCAGCACGAGCGGAAAACCAGGCAACGAAGCTCCGGCGCCGGTGAGGGCATGAACTTTCCCGCCCTTGCTGCCGATGAGGATCTCTTCCCGGCCATCGCCATCGAGGTCGGACAGGGAGGGGCCGGCCTCGAAGGACGTCTCCTGGAACGCCAGGGCACCGGCCGTCCCATCGCTCTTCACCACAATGAGCCGGCCGTCGGTGAGTGCGACCACGACGTCCGGCTTCAGATCGCCGTCCGGGTCGCCGACCGCCGGAGCGCCGACCATCGTCACCTTCTCCCCCAGGCGGAAAGGGAAGCCCTCGCAGGTGCTGCCGGCAAGAGTCAAGCAGTGCAGGTCGTTGCCGGCACCAAAGTAGATGCGCCCGCCGTTGCCCTCACCGGGCTCCACCGCCAGCGGCGTGCCGACCAATGACGGGTCCTTGCCTGGTGCGTTCCCAGGAACCCGACGAGGAAACCCAGCCAGCGGCTGTGCAGCGAGGGCAGGCGCGGCCACGAGCAGCGTGGCCCCGAGCGCCAGGACAGTCCACTGCCTCCGGATCATCGGAATGTGCTCCTGCGGCCCGGCTCCATCCGGCCGCGATGCGTGGCGGATACCCTCAGACCGACTACAGGCGCGCAGCCAGGCGAGCGTTGGCAGCGCGCAGCCGCGAGGAGAGCACCCGCGCAATGTTCATCACCACGAAGGCGAAGCCATCGCGGTGGTGCCTGCGGAAGGCGGCGAAGTTCTCGGCGGTCAGCTGCAACAGCACGCTGTCGATGCGCGCCCGCACCGTCGCCGAGCGGTACTCCTTGTCGATGAGCGACATCTCCCCGAAGAACTCCGGCGGGCCGAGCGTTTGGATCGTCTTGAGCTCCCCAGCGTCGTTGCGGCGCAGGACCTCTGTCTCGCCGCTGGCGATGACGAAGAGCGAGTCTCCGAGATCGCCCTCCTCGAAGACGATCTCCCCAGCCGCGAAGCGACGAGGCCGGCTCATCTCTGCAGCCAGCTCCAGCTCCGCCGGCGAGACCATCTCGAAGAGCAGCGACTTCTGCAGCACCTCGAACTTCTCCATGCTCTCTCCGGCCCACATCAGACGTGGGAGTATCGGCACCGCGGGGGCGCCGCGATAATGCTTGCTCAGCCGGCCGGCTTGCGCTCCGGCGACGCCGCGGGCTCCTCGACCGCGCGCCCCTTGCGCCCGGTGAGGAAGAACTCTTCGAAGCGGCGATCGCCCTCGGCGTCGGAGTTTCTCACCTCGACGGCGGGCTCGAGAAACTCCACGCCCCGCTTCTGATCGATGGAGTAGACCGCGAGCGGCTTGACCTCGATGTTGTAGCTCTGCCCGTCGTCGACCAGCGCAACACACCAGGCACGCCTGGGGCTCTCCTTCTGGCGAAGGTAGACGAACTCGTCCCCCTGGGCGCAGCCGAACCGCTCACCGGCCTGCTTCAACGACTCCGCCAGCTTGGCCTCGGCGGCCTCCTGCTCGCGAGCGATGGTATCGGCCTCTTCACGCAGCTTGTGCGCGCGCTGCTTGCGGTCCTCGGCCTGCTTGAAGAGCCTTTGGGCCTCGACACGAACCTTCTTGCCCTGAGTCCGGCGCTCGGTCATCAGCAGCGCGAGCTCCATGGAGCGCGCCCAGATCTTCTCCACCTCGTCCCAGAGGCGATTCTTGACCGCCAGCTCGCGCTCGTTCTCCTGAGAGAGCTGGACGTGGGCGCGCTCGACCCGCTTGAGCTCGGCCTCCACCCGGGCGATCTCCGCCTCGATCTCCTTCTTCTGGGCGGGCCCCAACGGTGCGGCCAGACGCTGTCGGCGCGCGGCCACGTCTTCACGCAGCGCCTCGGCTTGCCGCTCGGCGGCGCAGGCCCGATACCAGATCTCGCTGGCATGGATGCGCTGCTCCTCGAAGTCGGCCACCACCTTGAAGCTGGTGTTGTCCAGCTCTTGCGCCTCGACCGCCATCTTCGCCGCGGAGTCCTCGAGCTCGCCCGCGCGGTAGAGGGTGTCGATGGCATTCTTCTGGGCGAGCTCCGCCCTGAAGTCCATCAGCATCGCCTGGCTCAGGAGCTCCTCATGACGCTCCCGCGCATCGTCGCGCGCCTGGCGGACCTTGAGCAACCCGTCCCACCACCCCTTGAACTCGGGGGAGGAGGCAAGCTGCCGAACCTCATTGAGCCGTCGTGCCTTCATCATCGGACCGCGGAGTCTACCGTAACCTCGAGTAACAGCGAAGCTCCGCCAGGCAGCGCCGGCGGAGCTTCAGGAAAGCTGCAGGTCGCCAAGGATCATCCCGAAGACGGCTGGAAGATGAACGGGTAGGCCACCGGGCACTCGTTATCCTTGATGGGGAACATCCACATGCGGATGGTGTTGCGGATGCAGCTCGTCACCGCCTCGTTGCCCAAGGTGTCCTCCTCGACTTCGGGTTGGCCCATCACCCGGCCGCTCTCGCCGATGGTGAAGCGGATGACGACCTTGCCCTTGAGGCTGACGTTGCGCTTGAGCTCCTTCTCGTAGCAGTTCTGGATGGCCCGCAGGCGGCTCTTGACGTATTTGCTGATCGCCTCGCGGTCGCAGCTGGTGGAGTCGACCTCGGGACCGCCGGAGTCGATGACGCGCCCGGTGACCGCGGCGACCTTCTTCTCGCCCAGGCCTCCTGCCGCGCCGGCGCCACCGCTGGTAGCCAGGTCGCCGATGCCCGCCGCCTCACCTGAGCCACCACCCTTGCGGCCGCCACCCTCGGCGAGCCCGTCGGCGGTGGCCACCCCCACGCCCCCCGCACCGGCGAGCGCCGAGGCGATGTCCTGACCCGCTGCGCCGCCCCCGAGCACATCCTCGATCGCCGTACCACCGCCTCCGTCGCCGATCGCGCCCAGCATCTTGAGCAGGCCCTTGTTGGCGACCCCCTGGCGGATCTTCTCGGCGCGTGCCGCGGCGTCGACGGGTGCGGCGGGGCCCTTCGGCTTGGCATCGCCCTTGGGCTTGTCGTCACCCTTCTTGTCGTCGCCCTTCTTGTCCTCTCCGCCGGCCTCAGCGTCGGCCACCTTGGGCTTGGGCGGCTCCTTGGGCTTCTCGGGGACAATCATCTTCACGAAGCGGTCGGGCAGGTCCTCGAGGGTGAGCTCAGCCTCGGCGACCGGAGCACGCAGGCTGACGGCCTTGACCGAGCCGAAGTCGAACAGCAGGCAGCCCACGAGGATGCCGAAGA
>JACRCT010001106.1 GCA_016218885.1 Deltaproteobacteria bacterium
AGCATCCGAGAGGACCGAGAAGCTCGAGCGCGATACAGCGAGCTTGCGCGACACGCGGGCCTTCGTCACCCGAGGGGCCGGGCCCCGGTCTCCGCAGTGCGCGCAGCGGCACTCGCGCAGGAGCCCGTCCACTTCCTCGGGCCTTTCCAGCAAGGAGGGGTAATGCGCAGAGTCCACCTGGAGTGCGTAAGCCGCGTGCTCACCAAAGTGGCCCCGGTGCTGCCAGCGCCGGGGCCACACCTTCTATTGCGCCTTCCCTCTCGGCCTGGCACCGCGTCGCGCCGAATGCCCGAAGGCTGTAGAGGGAACTGACGGGCGCCTTGCGTCCCTCCCCCTGACGCCCTCCGGCCGCCAAGCGCCACAACCCCAACAAAGACAGCCAGTCTTTCAATGGGATGCAATTCTCAGAAAGCGTGGGCTACGACATCCCCGCCTCGAGCCAAGAACCTCCTATGTGCTCACTGCGGTGTCCGATCAGGGCAACCGCGAGGAGTTGACGCGCTTCACGACCTCGGAGACGACCGACGCCTCGCCGGGTACACCGGCGACGATCAAGTCCCTTTCGGTCAAGGTCATGGAGTATCCGCCCGAGGAAGTGCAAGGCTCGATGTGTGTAGGCTGCTCCACCGCAAGCCTGGCTTTCGTGGAGTTCAACCCGGCGCACCTTCCCGACACCTTCGCCGGCTCGGTGCTCTACAGCTGGACGGTGTACCCGGAGAGCGGCTTCGGGGACTCGCTGTCGGGGCCCATTCGCTACGCGGCGGGCGCGGAGTCGTTCGGCTGCAGGGGCCCTTTTCCCTGCGGACCCGCTGCGTGCGCCAACCTGCAGGTCGGCTCCCGCTACTGTGCCAAGGTCATGGCGTGGGGCATCCCGTACGCCCCGGACAAGGCGCTGGTGAGCGACGAGGTGTGCACGAGGGTCGTCCGTGAGGTCCGGCCAGGACGCGGCGGAGCCGACGCTGGCGTTGAAGGAGATGACGCGCGGGGCCCTGGGCCAGACGTTGAGATCCCCGCTGGCCAAGCTGACGCCGGCGGTCCCGCACTCGGGTCCTCGGGATGCGCCATCGCTGCCGGTGACTGCCTGGCGCTGCTCCCGCTCCTCGTCCTGCTCGGCATGGGGCGTCGCATTCGCTGACCGAAGTGCACGCTCACGAGCGCAGTCGCCCTCCACAGACGCCTGCGCTCGGAGCCGGGCTGCGCCGTCGGTGGCTCCCTGCGTTGACGTGGTCCATTCCAGGCCTGGGCGCGGCACACGCCTCTTTGGAGCGCGGGCCCACCGGCAGGCTCGACGTCCAACCGCTCCTTCGGGGCGGGTGTCCCACTCGTCCCCGAATTCGCTGATCAACCCAAGGGTTTCGCCGAGCGGCCCAAGAACGAGGCTGGTCCGTAGAACCAATGAACGAAGCAGCTTTCTCCGGAGATCCCATGCGCCTCTTCGCCGCTTTCTTCCTCATCGCTCTCGTCTCCTGCAACCTGGGCAATGACGCCACCCTGGTGCCGGAGTCCCTGCGCTCCGACGTGGCGCGTGAAACGGACCCGAATCTGCCGACCGGGGACCTGGCTCAGCTCGTTGCCGACAACACCGACTTTGGTCTAGCCCTCCAGCAAGCGGTGGCTCAGCCCAGCGCCAATGCGGTCGCCTCGCCCTTCAGCATCTCCGAAGCACTGGCGATGACCTGGGCCGGCGCACGCGGCGCGACCGCGACGCAGATGGCCTCCGCCCTTCACTTCTCGCTCCCTGCCGAGCGCTTTCATTCGGCGTTCGGCTCCCTCGACCTGACCCTCACCTCGCAGCGCGACGGCTTGCGGATAGTGAATTCCCTATGGGGCCAGCAGGACTACCCCTTCCTGACGCCCTTCCTGGACGTGCTCATGGCGCACTATGGCGCGGGGCTGACCCTGCTCGACTTTCGGACCGAGTGGGAGGCCGCGCGTGTCACCATCAACGACTGGGTCGCCGCGCAGACCAAGGATCGGATCCAGCAGCTGATCCCCTCGGGAGTCATGGACAAGACCACCCGGCTGGTTCTCGTCAACGCCATCACCTTCGATGCCTCCTGGGAGGTACCCTTCGACGCGAACGAGACCCGCGACAGCTACTTCCGCCGTGAGGACGGGAGCTACGCGTACGCGAAGACGATGCATCGCGAGGGGCAGATCCGTGGCTTCGCTTCCACCGAGTACACCGCCGCCGAGCTCCCCTACGAGGGCGGCCAGCTCTCGATGGTCCTGGTGGCGCCTGCACAAGGCTCGCTGAGGACCTTCGAGGAGTCGCTCACGTCGAGCGAGCTCGGTCGGATTCTGCAGTCCCTCACCACCGAGGACTCCGCGCTGTCGTTGCCGCGCTTCCGTATCGCCTCGGACACCATCAACCTGAGCGAGGCGTTGGCGGAGATGGGCATGCCGGACGCCTTCGACCCTGGAGCAGCGGACTTCTCGGCCATGGCGGATCTGTCCCGCACCGACGGCGAGAACCTCTTCATCCAGGCGGTGCTGCACAAGGCGTTCATCGCCGTGGGCGAGAAGGGAACCGAGGCCGCGGCGGCCACTGCGGTGGTGATGGCTGGCGACGGCGGCTGCGTCGGTCCGGTCACGCCGCCGCAGCGCCGAATCCTCAGCTTCGACCGGCCTTTCCTCTTCTTCATCCGCGATGTGGCGACCGGCACGGTCCTCTTCCTGGGTCACGTCGCCGAGCCCCAGGAGTAGAGAATCCTGACTCCGCGGCCGCACGACTCCGATCTCGCTCGTGTGCGAACGTCAGCACCTCACGGTCGGAAGAACAGCCGCAGAGGACGGAACATGCGCGCGCGCCAGGACGCCTCGCTGTGCGGGGCGTTCGGCTGCCACCAGTGGTAGATGTCGATGTCGTCGGGCTGGAGACGGTCGGCGTTGGGGTCCAGGGGGTAGGTCGAGATGCCCGCGGCCTCCAGGGTCCCCTTCATCTCCAGCGTCTCGCAGTAGTTGTCGCGTCCATCGTTCGGTCCGTCGGACGGGCAGGTCCCGTCCTGCTCCGGGCCGCCTCCGCTGTCCAGGTAGTACACCTGGCGCCGCGAAGCGAGGTCGGGCATCTCGGCGTATTGGTCGGGAAGCGTCGGGTTGCCCAGCGCCGAGCCCCAGTCGAAGGTGGAGGACATCCCGCCGATGTACTTGAAGGTCTGGGGATGCTCGAGCCCGATGAAGAAGGAGATGACCCCGCCCAGGCTCGAGCCGAGCACTGCGGTGCTCTCCGGTCCGGCCAGGGTGCGGTAGCGCCCATCGATGAGCGGCTTGAGGTCCGACACGATGAAGTCGGCGTAGAGCTCGCCGTCACCGCCCACCGTGCTCCCCTCGTACTCATCCGCGACGGGGGTGTACTCGCCGAGGCGGTTGTCGTTGTTGGGGATGCCCACGACGATGAATTCCCGCACCCGGCCGGCCTCGATCTCCGCGTTCGCGGTCTCGTCGACCTCCCAGCTCTCCGAGGCGCTGCGGGGCTGATGGGCGTCGAACAGGTTGTTGCCGTCGTGCATGTAGAGGACCGGGTAGCGCTTACTGGGGTTGGTGTCGTATCCCCGCGGGAGGTAGAGGGTGATGCTGCGGTCCACGTTTAGCCTCCGGGCGTGGACGGAGCGAATCCATTCGAGCTGTCCCTGGTCGTCATCGCCACGCACGATCGACAGCCGACCCGAGGCGTCGAACACGAAGCGCCGGGAGAGCGGGTCGGAGAACCAGACGTCGTTGCCGGCCTCGTCCTTGGCGATGAGCTTGTAGCCCCAACGAGTCGCCGAGGTCGGCGAGATCGGCACGCTGACGTGGAAGAAGTTGGCGGCCTCCTGCCGAAGCACCCAGCTCTCGACGTTCCACGAGTTGAAATCGCCGGCGACGCGGATGGGCAGGTTGCGACGCCCTGGCTCGAACGCCTCGCCCGGGGTGGTGTCGTCCAGGCCATCCCAATCGGCGCTACGCACGTACACGAACACGACCTGACCCTGGCCTACGATCGGTAAGCCATCATGGGACTCGACCGCGGTGATGAAGGTGCTCACCGCCTCGATGCGCTCGGCCTCGGGGGCGGGATTGCGCAGGCAGTCCAGCAGCGTCGCGTAGTTGTCCAGGTCGCTCGCCTGGAGCGTGACGCCCCGGCAGCGGCTGGTCTCCCCCGCGTCATGGCCGGCGCCCGCGTCGCGCCCTGGCTGCGCGTCCCCCTCGTCACAGCTCGAGTCGACACCGACGCTGGTATCCGGCGGCTGGGTCGAGCAGCGCGAGAGTCCCGTCGGGAGGGTGGAGATAACGAGGATCGAGAGAAGAAGCCGGAGGTGAGTTCGCAAGGTTTGGCTCGCGGGCGCAAGAAGGGCTGCGACGATACCCCTCAACGGGAGAGTCGGAAAACCGCGGGCTTGCTTGTCGGTACCTCGGTCTCGGAGCTGCGAGCCTCAGGTAGGCGCTCCCCAGGGGGCCCCGAGGCGGTGGTTGTCGATGCCGTGGCGGATCATGTTGCCGAGCAGCGAGGTCACCATGAAGGCCATGCCCAGGTAGAGGTCGGCGC
>JACRCT010001115.1 GCA_016218885.1 Deltaproteobacteria bacterium
CGATGAAGCTGGTGGAGATCCGCACCCTCAACTTCCAGACCTTCTCCGAGGTGCGCTTCGGCTTCGAACCCTCACCGGCGATCCTACTCGCCTCGCTGCTCTTTGGCGCAGCCATGGGAGCGCTGGGTGGGGTCCTTCCGGCGATCAGGGCCGCGCGGCTGGACATCCTGGAGGCGGTGCGGGCGTGAGGCTCGCCGTGGGGTGCGCGCTGAGCGTGGCCAGGCCTGAAGAGCTGCCGGGCGCTCTAGGTAGCCGTAGGCCAGGTGCCGGTCTGGTCGACCAGACCAGGCCAGTCACCGTGGCTTCCTCCATCGAGGAGGCCAGCGCGCCGCCTCGGTGGGGCTAGGGCGGGCTCCAGGGCTGGCCCGTCTCGCAGTTCACGTGCGCGAACAGAGCGCCGGCGCGGGTCAGCTCGATCGTGCCGAAGACGACGGGCAGGTGGAAGCGGCGGGGGCCGCACGAGCCAGGGTTGAAGACCGTCAGCCCGCGCTCCTGGCCGAGGAACGGGACGTGGGAATGCCCGCAGACGACGAGCGAAGCGGCCTCGGCGCGGGCCAAGCGCGCGACATCTGAGCGGAGCCTAGGCCCGCTTACGCCGATGTGGAGGAGCAGGATCCGCAACCTGGGCTGCTCGCCCTCGACGACCTCGAGCGTCAACACGTCGGGCAGGGTCGGGGCACGCTCATCGATGTTTCCGCGGACGACGAGGAGCGGAGCGATGGTCGCCAGACTCTCGATCGCCTTGGGGTCGCCGACGTCCCCGGCGTGGAGGATCGCGTCGGGACGAAGAGCCGCGAGCTGGCCTGCCAGCGAAGGATGCGGCCGGGAATGAGTGTCGGCGATGACCGCAAGCTTGAGCGAGCCGTCATCAGGTCTGACGGAGAGCTTCGCAAACTTGCTGAGGAGCTTCGTGGGCGCCATGGCGTTGAAGCTTGCGGATGCGGGCAGGCGCGGTCCAGAAAGAAGCGAAGGCGCCGGCCTCCCTGGCGGAAGGCCGGGCGCGCTGTTCCAGGCTGCAAGAGCAACCGCCATGGGTGCCGCGCGCTCCCACCGAGGGCGAGGAGCCGGTGCGCAGCCGCTCGTGGAACCGTGTACGCGCACGAATGTGCCGACGGTGCACGATGGCGCGCTGGCCATTCAAGGCACATGGCGCAGAATCATGCCCTGATATCCGACGGCCCAGAGATCGTTCGTTTGGCTTCCCCAGATACCGTAGAGCTCGCTCAACGTCGGCAGGGTCAGGTCCGTGGCCCACTGGCTCCCGTCCCAGTGCAGGACGTCATCGCCTGCGGCCCACACATCATTCGCCCCGGAGCCCCAGAAGCCGTAGACGAAGGCCGTGGTCCCGCTGGGCACCGGCGACCACGCGGTGCCATCCCAATGCAGGATGGCGCCTGCAGCGCCTCCAACCCAAACGTCGTCCGCGGCGCTTCCCCACACGCTGAAGAGCCAGCCCGTCGTTCCACTGGGAACGGCTGCCCACGCGCTCCCGTCCCAATGCAGGATCGTGCCCCCACTCCCCACGATCCAGACGTCGCTCGGACCGCTGCCCCAGACGCCGTAGAGCCAGCTGGTCGTTCCGCTGGGTACGCTCGCCCACTCACTCCCGTTCCAGTGCGCGATCAGGCCGTCGTAGCTCACAGTCCATACGTCGTTCGGACCGCTTCCCCAGATGCCATAGAAGTCATTGGTCGTCCCGCTTTCGACGCTCGTCCAGAGGCTCCCGTCCCAGTGGAGCGTCACACCGATCTCGCCCACCGCCCAGAGGTCGCTCGTGCTGCTGCCCCAGACACCCTTGAGGTAGACAGGCGTCCCGACCGAGACGTTCGTCCATCGGCTTCCGTCCCAGTGGACGATCGCCCCATCGCCCACGGCCCACACGTCGTTGGGCCCGCTGCCCCAGACGCTGTTGAGGTTCTCGGTCGTCGCCGACGGGTTCACCCAGGAGTCTCCATCCCAATGGACGAGCAATCCGTCGGCGCCCGCGGCCCATACGTCGCTCGCGCCGCTTCCCCAGACGCCGCTGAACCAGTCCGTGGTTCCGCTCGCAACGGCAGCCCACACGCTCCCGTCCCAGCGAAGGATGGTGCCCGAGAAGCCCACGACCCACACGTCATTCGCCGCGCTCCCCCAGACTCCCCGGAGCGTATTCGTGGTCCCGCTGGGGACCGTAGCCCACGAGGTCCCGTTCCAACGCAAGATCGTGCCTGAGATGCCCACCGCCCATACGTCGTTTGCTACACGCCCCCAGATACGGCTGAGCCCATTCACCGTGCCGCTGGCCACGCTCGCCCATTGGCTCCCGTCCCAATGCAGGATGGTGCCCGAATCGCCGACTGCCCAGACGTCATTCGCGGCGCTTCCCCAGATGCCAAAGAGGTTCACCGTCGTTCCGCTGCCGACGCCTGACCAGGTGGCGCCGTTCCAGTGGCGAATCGTTCCAGAGAGACCTATTGCCCAAACGTCGTTCTTTCCGCTCCCCCAAGCGCCGGTAAGCATGGTCGTGGTCCCGCTGGATACGCTCGACCACGTGCTGCCATCCCAGTGGCGAATCGTTCCCGAGAGGCCCACGGCCCACACGTCGGTTGCCGAGCTTCCCCAGATGCCGCTGAAGCCGACGCTCGTTCCGTTCGCGACACGCGACCATCCCCCACCGTCCCAGTGAAGAAACGCTCCCACCAGGGAGGTGCCCACAGCCCAGACATCGTTCGCGCTGCTGCCCCAGACTGTGTTCAGCGACGCTCCCTGCGGCACCGGATTCGACCAGTGCCATCTGCTACCAGGCGCGAACTCCACCTCGTCCGGAGGGCAG
>JACRCT010001116.1 GCA_016218885.1 Deltaproteobacteria bacterium
GCGACAGACCGGTCAGCCCGCAAGTAGAGCCCGGAATTCGGGGCCCAGGCTGTCCGGTTTCCAGTTCGAACGTGCCATCGACTGGCGCGAGGGTGCCGCTGCCGGCGCGCCGCCCACCGCAGGCCGGGCGCCGGAGCTCCCCCTCGGCCCCGTCTCTGCCGGGCCCTGGCGGCGCCGGTGCAGGCCCAACGTCAGGTCACCAGAGCTGGTTGGCCACGAGCACGGACTTGGCCAGCTCCTTGGCGCGTAGGCCCGGGAAGCGTGCGTCTGCCGAGCGCTCGTCGCGGACGACGGAGGTGACGAGCACCAGCTGCCTGCCGTGACCGGACAGGTGCCCGACGAACCAGCCGAAGTCGCCGTCGAGGTCGGCCGGGTAGCCCGAGCCGGTCTTGCCGTGCAGGGTGAAGCCGCCGGGAGAGGTCTCGAGGAAGGTGAGCGCCTGGGTCCTCTCCTGAGCCTTCGCGCTCACCGGCAGCTCGCCCCGCCAGAGACGCTTCATGAACTCGAGCTGCTCGTAGGCCGAGATCTGCAGGCTGCCCTTGCCGGGATCCGAGTCGGTCTTGGTGATGGTGAGCCAGGCGCTGGTCAGCCCCGCGGAGAAGTCGCGGTTGCCGTACTGGAAGTCGTCGAGGTAGCGCTGGATGCGCTCGAGGCCGAGCCGGGGCGTGAGCCGCTGCGAGTACCAGACGACCGAGTGGGCCATCCAGGACCTCGCGGTGTGGTCGCGGTTCCAGGACTCGATGGGCCGCGGCACACCGTCCCAGGTCATCGCCGTCTCCTCGCTCTCGAGGATGCCCGCGTCGAAGGCCATCAGCGCCAGCGGGACCTTGAAGGTGGAGCAGGCCGGAAGGCGCCGCCGGCAGCGCTCGTCGCCATGGGCCCCGGCAAGCCGGTCGGACTTCAGGTCCCAGGCAAGGAAGCAGCCGTCGAGGCCGGCGAAGATGCTCGACGCGTCGACGGTCGATGCGGCCCGGTCCTCCGGCGCGGGTGCGGTGGAGGCGCAGGCCGCCGACAGCGAGGCGAGGGCAGCTGCCAAGAGGAGAGGCGAGGTACGTACACGCATTGGATGGTTTCTGGCGCGGCGCGGGCGTCATGCCCATCCGTTTCCAGAGTCTCCCTTCAAACCGTGCGCGCGCGCACGGCTTGACGATGGTCGAGCGCGGCTCAGCCCGCCTTCTGCTGGGCCGGCGGGGTCATTCGTCTGGCCGGCGCGATGCCCGAGTGCACGATGCCCAGCGAGAGGATGGTCCGGAAGGCCTCCTCGACGCTCAGGTTGGTGGGCTTCACCTCCGCCTCGGGCACGATGAGGTGGAAGCCCGAGGTGGGGTTGGGGGTCGTGGGCACGTAGATGTTCACCAGCCCTTCCAGCAGCGCCGACTCGCGCACCGGCCCGGTCACGAACGCGATGGCCCAAACGCCCTTGCGCGGATACTCGACGTACACCACCCGGTGGAACTGCTGCCCGCCGCCCTGCGTGAAGGTGCGCAGCAGCTGCTCCAGCGCGCTGTAGACGCTGCGCAGCACAGGGATGCGCTGGATGACGTGGTCGGCCACGAAGTCGAGCAGCTTCTGGCCGAGCAGCTGCTTGGACACCCATCCGATCAGCGAGATGGACAGCGCCAGGAACGCCACCGCCCCCAGGGTGATCGCCACGTCCACGAGCCAGGCGAGGGTCGTACTGGGCAGCCAGTGCTCCGGCCTCCACGGCTCGGGCACCAGCTGGCGCAGCCCCCACAAGGCCTGCAGCGCGACGATGGAGATCCACACGATCACGCCGAACGGCGTCACCACCAGCAGCCCGGACAGGAAGTGGCTGCGCAGCAGCGCCCCCAGGCGCGGCAGCTGATCGAAGCGAATGTGTTTCACCGGGTTGACCCTCGTGGCGGGACGCGCCGAAGGGATAACCCGTCTGCGCCCGGTTTTCCACAATGCGTCCCTCGCCCCCGCTTCTGGTCCGGGGGCTTCCAGGGTGGGCTTGAGAGCGCTCGCTCGGCCGGTCGTGGAGCTCCACGAGGTGAAGACTCGACAGCTTCGTGGAAGCTTCGCCGAAACCATTCCGCGCCGAGATGCCAAATACCTGATTTCTGGACCGGTCCAGCGCGTGCAATCGCCCACGCACCATGGAACGGCTTCTGCGGCGAATCGGCGACCACTGGGCAGCACGCAGCCTCGGCGCGGGGGCCGTGTCCACCTCCGTCGACGTCCTGCTCCTGCTCGGCGGCGTCCACCTTCTGCGGCTGGGCACCGTGCCCGCCGCCGCCCTCGGCGCCGTGGTCGGCAGCTTGGTGAGCTTCGGGCTCAACAAGTACCTGGCGTTTCGCGACCGGACGAGCCCCCTGCTTCCCCAGCTCGGCAGGTTCGCCGCCACTGTCCTGGCCGGGACCCGGGCCCACGGCGCCTTGTTGTGGACCCTCGTCGACCGGCTTCGCGCGCCGCTCCTGGGCGGGAAGCTGCTCGCCGACCTCCTGGTCTTCGCCTGCGGCAACTTGTGGATGATGCGCCTGCTGGTGTTTCCGGCCGGGCCCCGCGGCTCCGCGTCCCAAAGCTGAATCGAGAGGCCAGCGCCCGGCGCCCGCCGCTGCCCCGGGCGAGAATGGAGGCTGGTCAACCAAACCCACTTTGGGTACATTTGAACCCATAATGGGTACGACTTTTGATCTCGGCTCCACTCTCTTCGGCAAGGCTCGGCGCGCGGTGTTGGCGTTGACTCTTGGCCACCCGGATGAGTCGTTTCACCTGCGCCGCATCGCCCGCTTCGCGGGGATGGGAATGGGGGCGGTTCAACGCGAGCTCCAGCAGTTGACGCAGGTCGGCATCTTGCGAAGAACGGTCAGCGGGCGCCAAGTGTACTACCAGGCGGATCGCGATTGTCCCGTCTTTGCCGAGTTGCACGGGCTCGTTCTCAAGACGGCTGGCGTTGCGGACGTGCTGAGGGATGCCCTGGTCACTCTCGGGGACCGAATCACAGTGGCTGTCATCTATGGCTCCGTAGCGCGGGCAAGCGAGAGGCGTGGCAGTGACGTGGATGTGATGGTCGTCGGCGAGGTGTCGTTTGCCGACTGCGTTGACGCCCTGGGGCCGGCGCAGGAGCGCCTGGGACGTGAGGTCAACCCGACGGTCTATCCGCCCGCCGAGTTCCTGGAGAAGATGCGCGCGCGCAACCACTTCCTCGCGCGGGTCCTTGCCGCTCCCAAGATCTTCTTGATAGGAAGCGAGCGTGACCTTGCGCGATTGGCTCAAGAACGGCTGGCTGAGTGAGCACGTCACCAGCCACGAGGAGATCGCCAACCTCCTCGGCCTCTGTGACCGCGATCTGCAGGACTGCCGAACAGTCGGCCTGAGCTCGGATTGGCGCTTCAGCATCGCGTACAACGCCGCGCTTCAGGCGGCAACGGCGGCTCTCGCTGCCTCCGGCTACCGCGCGGCCCGCGAAGCGCATCACTACCGCGTCCTCCAGTCGCTGACGTTCACCATCAACGCCCAGCCCGCTCTCGTGCGGCGGCTCGACGCTTTCCGCAAGAAACGCAACATCGGCGGCTACGAGAGCGCCGGCGCCATCAGCGACCAGGAGGCTGAGGAGATGACAGGCCTCGCGGCGAAGCTGCGTGAGCTCGTCGAGCGCGAGATCCGCACTACACGCCCGGAGCTTCTGTCGTAGCGACCGGACCAGCCTCCTGCTTCCCCAGCTCGGCCGGTTCGCCGCCACTGTCCTGGCCGGGACCCTGGCCCACGACGCCTTGATGTGGACCCTCCTTGTGGATGATGCGCCTGCTTGTGTTTCCGGCCGGGCCCCGCGGCTCAGCGTCCCAGAGCTGAATCGAGAGGCCAGCAGCCAACTGGCGCCCGGATATGATGCCGGCCGCCA
>JACRCT010001117.1 GCA_016218885.1 Deltaproteobacteria bacterium
GAGCCGGTGTCACGTGCCGTCGAGCCGGCGGTGGAGCTGGCTCTCGAGGTGAGTCGCACGGAGATGGCGACCTTCACGGTCGCGCAGGAGGTGACGCGATGAGGATTCGGGCGGCGCGGCGCAGCCATGTCCGGAGGAACGTGCTCGTGGGGGTAGGAGCGATGGTGGGGGTGACCCTCCTGGCGTTGAGCCCGAGCCTGCGCCGCTACATCCGTATCAAGCGGATGTAGGGCCGAGGTCACGGGCGTCGGGCGTCCCGCTTCGAAGAACGGATCATCCCCTGCCCAAGAGCCCCAGCACCGCGCGGGCGAGCTCCGGCTGCTTCTGCTCGCTCTGCTGCTGGGTCGCCAGGACCTTCACCGCCACCGTGCCCGCGTCCCGCTCGCGCGCGCCGATGAAGACCGCCAGCTTGGCGCCGCGCTCCGCGGCGTACTGGAACTGTCTCCCGAGCTTGTCCACGTTCGGGTAGAGCTCGGTGGAGATGCCCGCCGCGCGCAATGCGCTCGCGACCTTCAAGGTCTCCGGGGTGGTGGCCTCCTCGACGCGCAGGACCATCACCTCGGCGCCAGCGTCGAGAGGCGGAAACATCTTGCGCTCCTCCATCACCACCAGGATGCGCTCCAGCCCCAGCGAGAAGCCCACCGCCGGGACACGCCGCCCCAGGAACATGCCGATGAGGTTGTCGTAGCGGCCGCCGCCGCCCAGTGAGCCGGCAAGATCAGGGACCTGGATCTCGAAGATCGGACCCGTGTAGTAGCTCAGGCCACGCGCCAGGCTGGCGTCGACCTTGAGGTGAGATCGGCAGGGCGCGGAGGCAGCGTAGGCCAGCAGTTGGCGCAGCTCCGCTACGCCCTTCTCCCCGGCGGTCGAGCCCTTCACCGCCTCGGCGAGAGCCGCCAGCAGCGAGTCGTTGGAGGTGGCCGTGGCTGCCAGGGCCGCCTTTTGTAGCAGCGCCTGCGCGGCCGCTGTGGTGACGCCCCGGCCCTCCAGCTCCTTCTGGACGCCCTCGGCGCCGATCTTGTCGAGCTTGTCGAGTGCGGTGATCGCCGTGATCTCCAGCTCCTTGGGGATTCCGCTGGCCTCGATGAGGCCGCTGAGGAGGTCGCGATGGTTGAGACGGATCACCGCGTCCTTGAAGCCCAGCTCGTCGAGCACCTCGCTGAGCGCGCTGGTGACCTCCACCTCGCACACCAGGCTATCGCTGCCGATGATGTCCACGTCGCACTGGTAGAACTCGCGGAAGCGGCCCTTCGCCGGACGGTCGGCGCGCCACACCGGCTGGATCTGGTAGCGCTTGAAGAAGCGGGGCAGCTCCGCCTGGTGCTCGGCGTAGACCCGGGCGAGGGGGACGGTCAGGTCGTAGCGCAGGCCGCTGTCGGCCAGATCGCGCTCCTCGATCGTCTTGCCGGCAGCGAGCACGCTGCGCAGGGTCTCTCCGCGGTGCAGGACCCGGAAGATGAGCTGGTCGCCCTCGTCGCCATATTTGCCCAGCAAGGTCTCGAGACGCTCCATGGTCGGGGTCTCGAGCGGCTCGAAGCCGTAGCGGCTGTACACCCGGCGGACGACGCTCAGGACGTGCTCGCGGCGCCGCACGTCGCCGGGAAGGAAGTCGCGGGAGCCCTTCGGGGGCGCGGTGTTGAGCTTCTGGGCCATGGCTGCTCCAAGGTGAGAGGGCCCGGAATCTAGTCTGGGCGGCCACCGATGCCCAGCGTCGTTCGCGCCGATGGCGAGCGGCTCCTGGCTGCCCCCTCAGCCGGCCAGCAGCTCCACCGGCGAGAGGCCCGCGAAATCGAGCTGGCCAAGGCCCATCTGCGCCGCCAGGCGCAGGTTCTCGGGCAGCTCCGACACGCCGAAGAGGTTGAACGCCCAGGCGTCGAGCGCCACCGGGTCGACCCCCGCGGCGATGGCGCGCATGGGCTTGACCTCGTTCGGGTTGCCGCCGGCAGGTCCGTTCTCCATGAGGACTCGCGAAGCGTCGATGATGGTCAGCGTCGGTCGCATCAGCGCGGCGAGCTCGGCGATGGAGCGCTGGAGGTCCTCGTGCAGCGTGATGCGCATCCTGCCGGTGACGCCGAACCAGTTCTTGAGCCCCACGGTGACGCCGGTGAGCGGGTGGGTCTTGGCGACCGGGACGTTGATCACCTTGGTGGCGATGACGAAGGGCTCGAGGATGTCCCAGGTGCCCAGGCGCTGGGAGACCTGGACCGCGTGGTACTGGCTATCCTCGGGCGCGATGACCTCGGCGCCTGCCGCGGTGGCGGCGGCGAGGATGCCGCTGCGCTCGAAGGCGCTGCGTGACTTCTTGACCGGGCAGTCGCTGACGATCACCCGCCGTGCGCGGGCGCCGCGCACCAGGCGCACCACCTCGGCGATCACCTCGGGGTGGGTATTGGCGCCCTGCTCCGGGGTCCGGTCCCAGCCCATGTTGGGCTTGATGACCACCACGTCCTCGGGCGTGACGAACTGAGACATGCCGCCCAGCCGCTCGACCGCCGCGCGCACGTTGCGCGCGGGATCGGCCCCGCGGGCAATCACGAACTTGGGCGTGGTGGAGGGCAGCTCGATCCGATGATCGGGGATGGCGCGGACGCCCATGCGGCCAAAGCGGCTGCGGTGGTCGTGCAGAAGGAGGCCCCCGACTCCCAAAGCCGTGCTGCCGACCAGGCCTCCCATTCCCAGCAGGACCCGGCGGCGAGTGAGGAGGCGCTTGCTGCTTGGGGGAGCTGTCGGGGGTGGTTTCGTCATGGCGAGGAGTATAGACGCGCCCCTCAGGCCGGGCGGCATCCGCATCTCATCGCCAGATCCCCTGCCGGGTCGAGCTGCCCGCGGCCGGACGGCCCGCCCGGGTCGCACCTGCCCCACAGGGTCACAGCCGCCCCCTTCGTCCGCTGTCCCGCGGGGCCCGGCAGTGCAGTCTCGGGGCAGGGAAGGGGCCCTGGGATTCGGCACCTCTCTTGCTTGCCACGCGCCAAGCCGCTGCGCCGATTCTCTGAGTGACACGGGGGGGCACCAAGGGGGGCACAATGAAGACCATCCTCGTTGTCGACGATGAGCCGGCGATCTGCGCCGCCGTCAGACGAGCGCTCCGCTCCCTCCTCAGCGACGTAGAGGTCATCACCGCTTCCTACGGCGGCGAGGCCATGGAGCTACTGAGCTCCAAGCCGGTGAACCTGGTGGTGACCGACCTGATGATGCCCCGAGTCGACGGCTTCGAGCTGCTCGCCCACATGAGCCGCCATCATCCGCAGACCCCGGTCATCGTGCTCACGGCGCACAGCGGCGCCTCTCTGCTCGAGCAGGCCCAGTCGCTGGGTGCTTGCCACTTCATGAACAAACCCTTCGTCAACGAAGAGCTGGCGAACCGGGTCGTGGAGACGCTCTCGGCTGCGGCCAGCGGCTACATCGAAGGGATCACGCTGACGACCCTTCTGCAGATGGTCGAGATGGAGAAGAAGACCTGCACGCTGCGCGCGGTCCTGGAGGACCACGAGGGCTTCCTCTACTTCTTGGGGGGCAAGCTGATCAACGCGCGCAGCGGAGAGAAGACAGGCGAGGCGGCGGTCCACGAGATCGTTTCCTGGGGTCAGCCGGAGATCTCCATAGCGCCTTCCTGCAAAGAGCGCCGCCAGGAGATCGTCCGTTCTCTCAACCATGTCCTCATGGAGGGACTGCGCCTGGAGGACGAGCGCGAGAGGTCAGCGCAGGGCAGGACCGGCAGGCGGCTCCAGGCCTCCGCGAGCCGCGAGCGTCCAGGAGATCTCAGCTCTCTCTTCCGGTCTCTGCACGAGGTGAAGGGCTATCGCGCCGCGGGGGTGATGGACGTTGCGGGGAATGTCCTCTGCGGGGACTCGGTCGACCCGGCGTTCGATCTGCCCAGCCTGGCCGCGACCTACCACTGCCTCGTCCGCGGCGCGCACGCCGCCGCGGAGCTCACCGAGCTCGAGCATCCGCTGGAGCTGACCCTCGCCTCGCCCAAGGGGCTCGTCATCCTGGGCTGCGTCGGGGCGGAGACCGAGCATCACCTGCACTTGCTCGGCTTCCTCGCGCCTGGAGGCAACCCCTCGCTCCTGCGGATGCGTCTGGATCGACTGGCGCCCAAGGTTCTCGAGCACCTCGCCCCGCA
>JACRCT010001100.1 GCA_016218885.1 Deltaproteobacteria bacterium
AGCAGCCGCGCCGTCCGCTCCAGGACCACTGGCAGCTCGACCGGGGACAAGACCGCGCCGATCGCCTCCTGGACGATGGCGGTCTCTACCTGTGCTCCGTGCTCCGCTCTCTCGCAGCCAACCATGGGACGGTGTCATACCCAAAGGACGGTGCTGGCCCAACGTTCTTTGGGTGGTGCTCTCTTCCGCCGGACGAGAAGTCAGTAGTTCTGGGTAGATACGCCTTGGCAAGCGGGTTGCTTTGGAAGCTCGGCGGCGCTCCTCACTGATGACGGGCGCCCACGAGACCAGAGGAGCCCCGATGAACACCACCCTGAATACCTTCGAGATCCTGATGGCCGAGCACCGGCTTTTCGTGCGCGTCCTCGGTGCGTTGGAGACCTGCGCGCAGCGCATCGAGTCTGGCGGCGAGGTTGCGCCCAGGGAGCTGCTGCGGTTCGTGGAGTTCTTCCGTGGCTATGCCGATCGCCTGCACCACGGCAAGGAGGAGGACCTGCTCTTCGAGGCGATGATCGAGGCAGGCTTTCCGCGCGAGGCGGGGCCGCTGGCGGTGATGCGCATCGAGCACGAGCACGGGCGGGCGCTGGTGAGCTTCCTCTCGGCTCTGGGCAAGAAGCCGGCCTGGGCAGCCTCCGACCGGCGGGCCGGCCTCGAGGCGGCTCGGGAGTTCTGTGCGCTGCTGCGGGGGCACATTCAGAAGGAGGACCGGGTGCTCTATCCGATGGCCGAGCAGCGGCTTCCCGACGAGGCGCAGCAGAAGCTCGCAGGCGCCGTTCAGGCCCACCTCCAGAGCCACGGTGCTGCGGAGCATGACCTGCTCGAGCTGGGCCTCGCGCTCGCGAAGGAGTGGGCCACGCGAGCGCGGCTCAGAGCGACGTCGGATGACGAGTCCCACGAGTCCCATGGGTCCCAGGAGTCCCATGGGTCCCAGGAGTCCCATGGGACCTGTGCCTGCGGCTGCCGCAGCCACTCGTAGCCCGCCAAACGTCGGAGGAGCCCATGCGCCTGAACCTGAACACGAAGATCAACGACCTCATCGGCCGCCACCCGTTCCTGCTCGAGTACCTGACGGCGTACGCGCCCGAGTTCGAGAAGCTCAAGAGCCCGATCGCCCGGGCGACGGTGGGGCGCATCGCGACGGTGCAGATGGCGGCGCGGCTGGCGCACCTCGAGCCCGAGCGGCTGCTCGCGGACCTCTGCGCAGCCATCGAGCGCCAGACCGGCGCCGCGCCGGCGATGGGTGAGCCCGAGCCCGCCACCGCCGAGGAGGCGACGCGCCGCCGCGAGGCGCTCAAGGCGATCGTGCTCGAGCTGCACGACGGCAAGCCGGCCCAGGAGCTCAAGGAGCGCTTCGACCTGCTGCTCAACGACGTCGGCTCCTCGGAGATCGGCCGGATGGAGAACGAGCTCATCGCCGAGGGGCTCCCGGTGGCCGAGGTGCGCCGCCTCTGCGAGCTTCACGTCGACGTCTTCCGCCAGGGGCTGCAGCAGCAGGCGCCGCCCCAGGTTCCGCCCGGGCACCCGGTGCACACCTTCATGGAGGAGAACCGCGTGCTCGAGCGCATGGTGCGCGGGCTGACCGAGGAGTTCAGGGCCATCGGGACCGAGCCCGACCGCTTCGCGGAGCGGCGCACGGGGATCCTGGCGCAGCTGGATCAGCTGGCCGCCGTGGAGCGCCACTACGTGCGCAAGGAGAACCTGATCTTCCCACTGCTGGAGAAGGCCGGGGTGAGCGGGCCGCCGAAGGTGATGTGGGCGGTCCACGACGACCTGCGCGCGTTGCTCAAGTCGGCGCGCGACGCCGCCGCCAGCTCCGATCTCGTGCGCCTGGCCAAGGATGGCCCGGCCGCCGCACAGGGGATCGCGGACATGGTCTTCAAGGAGGAGGCGATCCTCTTTCCCCTGTCCCTCGAGCTGCTCACGGCCGCCGACTGGAAAGGCGTGCGCGATGCGGAGGGCGAGGTCGGCTACGTGTTCATCACGCCGGGGGACGAGTGGCGGCCCGACATGGCCGAAGCCGTCGCCGCCGAAAGGCCTGCGGGTCAGGCGCAAAAGCCCTCGAAGCTGCCCCTCGATTGCGGGCTGGTCTCGCTCGAGCAGATCAACCTGCTGCTCAATCATCTGCCGCTGGACCTCTCCTTCGTCGACGAGGAGGACAAGGTCGCCTACTTCACCCAGGGCAAGGAGCGCATCTTCCCGCGCAGCCCGCAGGTCATCGGCCGCCTCGTCCAGAACTGCCACCCTCCGGGGAGCGTGCACATCGTCAACCGCATCCTCGAGTCCTTCCGGGACGGATCGCGCGACGTGGCCGAGTTTTGGATCGACATGAGGGGGCGCTTCATCCACATCCGCTACTTCGCGGTGCGCGACCAGTCCAAGCGCTACCGCGGCTGCCTCGAGGTGGCGCAGGACGTCACCGGCATCCGCGCGCTCGAGGGCGAGCGCAGGTTGCTGAGCTGGAGCTAGGCCGGCTTGCCCAAAAACGATGACAATGCCGACCCGCCGGTCGGCTTTCGCCGCGGAAGAGGCGTAGATCATGGAAACCACGAAGACCCCGATGCCCGGCGCCGAGGGCGTGCGGCTCGCCGGCATGCTGCAGGTTGCCGCAGGCTCCATCGTGAGCCGGGG
>JACRCT010001101.1 GCA_016218885.1 Deltaproteobacteria bacterium
GTCGAGGATCTTGCGCGCAATCGTGGCTCATCGCCCACGCAGGTTGCGCCACGCGGCGCAACTGAAGGTCCGCGCACTGCGTCGACATCGACGCACGGAAGCCACCAGGCCCGGCGTGATTCCGTAGGTCCGTGGCTCGTTGCCCACGCAGGTTGCGCCACGCGGCGCAACTCGGGGACCGCGCGCTGCGTCGACGTCGACGCACTGAAGCCGGCGAGGCCGCCAAGAAGTGGAAGTGGATGCCATCCTCGACATGGGCCGAGAATTCCGGGCTCCCCGAGCGCCCGGGGCGATCAGCGCCAGCCCCAGAGTCGAGGGGCCCCACGACACCGCACCCACCGCAGCGCGGCCGGAGCTACGCTCGGGGTGACCGGGTTCCATGTCTTCCATGTTCAGGATGGCATCCACACCCGAAGCCTGGATCATCGTCTGTTCGCGTGAGCCCCACGCGCGTGCCGTTCGCCTCGGCGAGGCAGTGCAAGAGTTGAGCACGAAGGTGCAGTACCTCGTACCCAGAAGCCTGGAGGTGTTGGGGCGAGGCTGGGTCCCGGAGACGATGCAGCTCAGGGCGGGAAGCCGGGGTTGGGGGGGGCGAAATGCTGCTGCCCATTTCGTCCACTCGAATTGCCGTGACCCTGGACCACCGGCGTTGAGGAAGGCCAGTGGGGCTCCGTGCCCCATGGGGCGGCGGAGCCCGGGGAGGCGGCGGGCTCGCCGTCTCGAACTGCCGCTGCCTCGGCCAGCTAGAACGCACCGGGAACCAGGTGCTCCGCCGGCCGCCCGTCGCCGACTCCCGCGTACATGTTGAGGTTCTGGTCGACCTCCTTCGGTACCCGCGGCGGCGAGAGGCGCTCTGGTGCAAGGGTTGCAGACGACCACCCTTTAGCGAGCCGACCCGCCAAACAAGGAGGTCACAATGCAGCCCCGCCAATCCAAGGAAGCACTTCTCTTGGGCTTTGCCGCCCTTCTTGTCGCGAGCGCCTGCGACGGCTCAGGAGAGATTGAAGAGCCCATCAGTGACGGCGCTGAGACCAGCAGCTCGCTGGCGAACCCAGTAGGCCACCTGGTGGCGACCGCGGAAGCGATCACGCCGGGCGAGCGCCCCAGCGGCACCTACCTTCAGACGCAGGCGCAGGACGGTGTGCCCGAGCTGCTGCGCGAGGGAAGACGCAATTCTCTCCAGGCAACCTGGACCGTCCCCCTGGGCGGCGCTTCGGGCAATCACACCCTCAAGTTGGTGGCGCGGCGGGCGGCCGCCTCGGGCGACGACTTCTACTTCGGCTGGTCGACCTCGTTCAGTGGTCCGTTCACGCGGTTCTGCACGCTGACCGCGGGGGACACCGCATACAAGACCTGCCGGCAGGCGCTCTCCATCGCACCGGGAACAGCCTCGGTGTTCGTTCGGGTCACGGACTCGATTGCGAGGAAGGACGACACGGCGAACGCAATCGAGGTGGACTACCTGGCTTTGATCTCTTTCGATTGCAGCGCCTGCGTCCCGGCGGCTTGCCAGACAGCGAGCGTTTGCAACGCCAACGAGATGGGCTGCACGGTGACTCCCGCGGTCGATGGCACCGCTTGCACCAACGGAACCTGCAACGCGGGCATCTGTGTGGGGGCAACGGACCTGTGCGCCGGCGTCGCCTGCGCCGCCGGGGAGAGCTGCCATTCGGCCACCGGGGCCTGCGAGTGCGCGGCGACGAGCTGCCCGGCTGGCTCGATCTGCTCGGCTGAGAAGCGCTGCGTTCAGTCCTCCAGCGAAACCACGGTGCTGGTCGGCAATCCCGCTGTCGAGTCCACCGAGGACTGGGAAACCGTGGGAGACGCCGACGCCTTCGAGTACACGAGCGGGGCCCAGGCCGGCAAGGCTAGCAAGATCAACGTCTACACGGCAGCGGGCAATCAGGCCGCGGCCCTCCAAGTCGCGCTCTACGCCGACAACGCCGGGGTCCCCGGAGCGATGCTCGCGGGGAGCTCGTGCACGATCAGCATGCCGGCTGGGGTCGCAGGCTGGTTCGGGTGCGCGCTCAGCGACGGGCCCCAGCTCAGCCCGAGCACGAAGTACTGGATGGCCGCCCTGAGCACCAGCGGCGAGTTCCACTGGCGCGCCCAAGACGGGTCGCGGGGGCGCTACTCCTACTCGACGGGCAAGACGAGCTTGCCCTCGACGTGGAACCAGACGGGGACCTACGCCGGCTACGCGCGGTCGGCCTACGTGGAGGGCGCCGTGACGAGCTCCGCGGTGGGCACCGCAGAGCTGAGCTGGGATGCGCCGACGACCTTGACTGACGGCTCGCCGCTGACCGACCTCACCGGATACCGCATCTACTACGGCACCTCTTCTGGCAGCTACTCCACCATCGTGAACCTCACGGATCCCGCCATGGTCACCTATACGCTCAGCAACCTGCCGAGCGGAGCGACTTACTTCTTCGCCGTGACCGCCTTGAGCGCGGCTGGAGGAGAGAGCGCGTATTCGGCCGAGGCCAGCAAGCTGATTCCGTGAAGGGCCAGCAGAGGTCGAGCGCCCCCTCGGAATTGGTGCCGACGGCTGGCTACCCGAGGGGACCGCCGAAGGATCGGCCAGGTCGCGGGCTTCGAGCACTAGTAGAAAGGTCCGGTGAAATGAAGATGCTGACTATGACCAAGACAGGAAGCGCGATGAGAACACTTATTCTGGCGGCTCTCACAGCGGTCGGATCTTCGTCCACGGCGCGGGCAGCGACGCCAGCCATCAACAGCGTCACCGGGACCGTCGCCTCCGGACAGACCCTGACCATTGCTGGGTCCAACCTGGTACAGGAGGCGACCTCGAATTGGCACACCGACTTCCAGACTGGTTACGGGTTTGAGGGAAGCAGCCATGTCGCGGACGGCTGGGTTCTGCCGGGCGATATCAACTCTCATGCGCCGGCTTACGACAGCGCCGTCAGGCTGTCCGGGAACAAATCAGCCAAGTTCAGAATCTCAGGAGCATCTCAACCTGGGCCAGGTGGCCTCACCTCCTATCTCTACCACCATTGCAGTTCCCAAGATATCTGGATAAGGGGATACGTGAAGCTCTTCTCTGCCAACAATGAATGGGCCATCGGCCATTCAAAGATGATCGACTGGCAAGGGACGGGTTTCCAATTCTACTTCCAGCCTGGAGCCAGCGACAGCTTGCCAACCCTGATGACCATGGCGTACGACGGGACGGGCCACAATGGCTCGGCCAGCATCGGGAGCGACGACACCTGGCACCTCTTCGAGCTTCACTGGAAATCCGCTCCAAAGCTCTTTGCCGCGTATTGGGACAACGTCCTCATGGATGTCGCCGCCCCTTCAAACAGCACCCCTGGCACGATGAGCTATATCCTGCTCGGCTTCATCAACGCCGCAGGCACCACCAGCGCATTTGACGCCACCTACTGGTTCGACAATGTTACGGTGTCTTCATCGCGCATCTATCCATCGTCCACCATTGAGGTCAGCGGCGACGGTGTGACATGGAAATATCAGACCCCGGTCTATCTGAGCGATACGTCATCGCAGTTCAAGCTCGATCTCAGCGGGCTCTCCGGAACGAATTATCGATTGAGGGTCACCAACAATCAGCAACAAACGAGCGCCGTCTATAGCCTGAGCCCCGGTCCGACGGATACCGAGCCGCCACTCCGCTCCAACGGCTCGCCGGCAGGTGCTCTCGCCGCGGGCACGGCCTCGACCACGGTCTCGCTCGCAACCCACGAGAACGCCACCTGCCGCTACGCGACCCAACCGGGTACCGCGTTCGCGGCGATGACCGGCAGCTTCCAGTCGACGGGGGGGACGAGCCACTCTGTCGCAGCCGCTGGCCTCGCGAATGGCCGCTCGTACGCCTATTACGCTCGCTGCCGGGACGCCGCCGGAAACGCGAACCCGGATGATTTCCTCATTTCCTTCTCCGTGGCCGATGAAACCACTCCAGGGCAGACCGGGACACTGCTCTTTGCCGAGAGCTTCGACGACGCGAGCATGGCGGCTCGCGGCTGGTACGACAACACCAACATCCTCATCTCGACGAGCGAGCATGCGGCAGGCAGCACGGGTTCGGCGCAATTCAGGTTCGACCAGGGCGCCACGACGCCGACCTCGGGCGGAGCGATGCGCAAGCTGTTCACCCCCACCGACACTCTCTACATGAGCTACTGGCTCAAGTATGACGCGTCGTGGCAGGACCAGGCGACCTTTGGCCACCACGAGATCCTGCTGCTCACCGACCAGAATGACGCGTGGAGCAACCTGGCTTTCACTCGACTGACCGCCTACGTTGAGAGCTGGGGAACGCCCGGGCAGTCGGTGCCGGTGACCCCGCACGTCTCTTTCCAGGACGGCCAGAACATCGATCAGAGCAGGATCGGCGTGGACCTGACGCAGGTGACCGAAGCCCGGGCCGCATGTGGCTGCAACGGCCTGTTGGATGGCTTGAGCGCTTCCTGCTACGACTCCGGCACCGGCGTCTACTGGAACGGCAAGAGCCTCGCGGGCGGCGCGGCGCTCTCGCTGGGCCAGTGGCGCCACGTGGA
Source organism: Deltaproteobacteria bacterium (assembly GCA_016218885.1). Classification (GTDB taxonomy): domain Bacteria; phylum Myxococcota; class Myxococcia; order Myxococcales; family UBA5297; genus JACRCT01. Next base: position 4,548 of record JACRCT010001101.1, read on the forward strand.
GGTGTTCATCAAGCTCAACAGCGTCATCAACGGCAAGGGCGTGGCGGATGGCACGGTGACCTACTGGCTCGACGGGCAGCAGTTGTTCTCCTCGAACAAGGTCTCGATGCGCACCGGGCAGTGGCCGAACATGAAGTTCAACCAGTTCGTGATCGCACCTTGGATGGGCAACGGCAGCCCGAGAACGCAGAACCTCTGGCTGGACAAGCTGGAGGTCTGGAGCGGAATGCCGAATGGTACGGTGAAGCCACGCGCGCCCATGAATCTGCGAGTCCGGTAGCTGGTTGGCCGCGGGTTCTCCATCCTGCGCATCCGGCGAGACCTTCCGCATACAAGGAGGCGGCGCCGCTCAAACCGACGACAGACGGCCCCGGGCAGCAAGGCGCGCCGCTGCACCTCTGACGACGACAGCCCCGCTATCCCCTCCTGCATGGTGAGAGGGGGCCAGCGGGGCTGTCTTCCTCCTTCCGCCCTATTAGCGCTGGGGCGCGGCCTCGTCGACTGACCTGGCTACGGGGGCTGCGACCTCGCTTGCCCGCCGCCGTCCGCCACGCTCTCGCCGCGTTCGATATTCGTGGCGAGCGCGAGCCAAGCCTCGAAGGCACGGCGCTCTTCGGGCGTGTCCTCGATCGCCGCCTGGGCCTTCTGCCAGGTGGCCGGACGGTCTCCGACGCGCTCTACGCCGCCTGCGGCGTCCCCATCCGCGCGATGCCCATCATTGCCGGAGAAGGCTCTCAAGGAGCACGACCAGCGGCGATAGCTCTCGCGCGGGAGTCAGCGAAGCTTTGGGGTGCGCGCCTGCACTGCCTCCAGGGCCGCGCCGGCCTCGAATTCGAGCGCGCGGATTCTCTCTGAGCCCCGGGCCGCGCGCTGCTCGAGCTGATGAATCAAGTCGTGGACTCGACCCTCCAGCGCCTGGGCGCTCTGGTAGCTGTTGCCGATCTTCCCGGCGGCCTCGTGCTCGCTGAAGACGTTGTCGATGAGGATGTCGATGGCCCGGAATGCGGGCTCGGTCACCTCCAGGTTGAGCCCTCCCTCATGCGCCCCGATGTCCTTCAGCTCTCGCTTGAGCCGCTCCAGCTCGCCGTCGATGTCCCGCAGGTGTGCAAGCGCCCGGTCGAAGTGGCTGTACTTCGCGTTGAACCCGACGAAGCCGTTGGGGTCGAAGCCCCACGTGTCCCGCTGCGCGATCGTGTCGGCCCGTTGGAGCTCGTCGACCGCCGGCGTCAGCGAGGCGAGGACCTGCCTTGCGGCCTGGATGGCCTCGCCCACCTCCCTCTCGGTCAACCGCTCTGCTGAGAGCTTGGCGAAAAGCCCCTCGAGGCCAGACGCCTCGTCGGCCTGAAGACGCGTGAAGAGCTGCTGATGGACCGAGCCGAGCATCTCCCGGTAGCGGCGCTCGGTGACGGGCCGCTCCGCGAGCGACGCCGCCACCTTGGCGCGCTCCGCCTCCAGCCGGAGCCGGCGCCGCTGGCACTCGTCGTACCTCACCTTGGCGGCCAACCACTCCTCGCGCTCGAGGTCGATGCGCTTCTGGCGCTCTCCTCGCAGGAGGAGGGCGATCGCGCCGAAGGTCAGCCCTTCGACCTGTCGCAGGTCCTCCTGCTCGCTCTGCAGGACCTCTTCGCGCTGTGCCAGCTCAGCCGCACACTCGCGAAGCTCGCGCGCCAGGACGTCGCTGCGAGCCTGCAGCTTCGGGTACGCCTCGAGCTTCTCACGCAGCTCTACGAGCGTCCGCCACTCCCCCTCCATCGAAGTCCTCCTCCCGGTTCCCGGAGCCTGATCATGAAGCCTCAAGGTTTGCAGCTCGAGCCTACGCTCCCCTCCTCGCTCCTTGAACCGCTTCTCGAGAGGCCAAGCCCGCCTGCTCGGCCGCCCGTCAGACCTCCCTACCCGCCTCGAGGATCTGCGCGGCCTGCGCCGATAGGGGAAAGGATCTGCAGAATCGAGTCAAGGGGCGGGGTACCGCGGAGTAGGGGCAGGCGATGGGGAAGGGCTGGCACCTGACGCCACCTGCATTCTTTGGTCTTCGAGCCACGCGGCGGCTACCGGACCAAGGTGAATGTCGGGGCGATCGAAGGATGGGTTGCCCGCCGACATCTGGCCGAGCGAGAGTGGCTCTCATCCTGAACCGAGAGATGGAGTATTCGAGCAGAACGTGTCCGAGCCACGACCGTACGGGAGTGGGCCTTCCCCACGCTTTCGCGCCGACGTCCTGACAGACCCGGGGCGGGATCCGACAGGTCCAGTCGCTCACGCTCCTGGCTCGGACACCGGCCCCTGGAGCGCCGCGAACGGGATCTAGCCTCAAGCATTCAGAATGGGAGCCACTGCCGGCCGAGCAGCCGGCGTCGGAGTGCGGCGGCCGATAGGGCGGACTTTGGTTCGCCCCGCAACGGTGTAGCTTCGGGCAAGGAGAGCGAACCATGGGCCGAAGAACCCTTCTCTTGATCGCCTTGTTCCTCCTCGCGGTGGGCCTGTTGCGCTGCGGTGAGGACCCAGCCAAGGGCCCTTCCTGCCCCGGCAGCGATTGCGAGGATGCCGGGCTCTTCGCTCCGGCAGACGCAGAGCCTCGCGCAGACAGCGGGATCATCGATATCGATGGCTCGAGCGACGGCTCAAAGACCGATGCCTCGTCAGCCGATGCCAACCAGGCCGACGCCGAGCCTTGGCTGCAGCCCGACGCCTCGGCTCCTGCGCCGGATGGCTCGACCTCGCCGGATGCTTCTTGGGCTGGCGCCGATACCGGCGTGCCTGATTCGAGCGAGCCGGCCGCCGGTCCTGACGCTGGGCTCCCCGACGCAGACGCGCCTCTGGCAGGCCTGGACGCGGGGTCGGTCGACGCCAGCGGGCCCGCTCCCCGCCCCGATGCCGGGACGCTGGGCCCCTGTATCTCAGGGGCCTCGGGCCCCATCGCCGTGCGCTTTGCCTGGGCCGGGTCCTGGTCGGGCTCTACGGCGCACGTGGTGTACGAGACCAACGGCTTGCCGGACACGTCTCGCTGGAAGGCCGGCGCGTACAGCACCTCCTTCTCCTACACGCCCACCTTCGAAGACATCTATCTCGGCGAAGGCGGCCTTGCCCTGGAGGGGAACAACTTCATGGACGTGGAGTTGAGCACCCTGGGGCTGTCGACGCTGCGGCGAGTGACCTTGGCCATCTACGGCCGCTCGTACAACACGACCGCCAGCGGCAGCTTCGAATGGCAGACCATCCAGGGCATGAACGCGGCGCCCACCGACCTGGTGTCGAATAGCGCGCCCTACGAGTGGTACGCGGCGGACGCGACCACGGAATTCGCCGCGGGCGACGACGGCGTGCTCCTCCGCATCCGCCCCGGCCCCAGCTCCGACGCGCTCATCGTCAACCGCGTGGAGCTGTGCTTCGACGCGGACTGATTGAGATTCACCACGCTGGAAACGGTCCGGGTCGGGACCGGCGGCGCGAGAGTGTCCGGGCGAACACCACCGCGCAGCGGACGGCACTCCGCCAACGGGAGCGGGGGAAGGCGCTCTCTGCCGCTGGCCAGCCAGGTCCATCAACAACGAGCTGGGTGAGGACCTGGAGAAGCGCACCCTCGACGCGGATGATCTCCAGGGAGCGTGTGCCATCTATCCTGCTGGAGAGCCCGCTACCGCCTGCATCGATGTGCCTGTCGTCGTCTGGGGCTCGGGCTGCTCCTCGACGAGCGGCCCCATCCTCTCGGGTGCCCTGCTGTCGCTCGGGGTGGCGCTTGGGTTCAGGCGCCGGCGCAGGTGATCGGTGCGGCGACGAGGGCATGCCCGACCACGTGCACGTCCTTCTTCGTCGACCTCGCCCAAGGGAGCAGGCCCGGCCGACCAGCGACGTCAGCCGGCACGGGCCCGTTTCATCCCTCGCTTACCGGACCCGCAGGTTCCTCGGCGCCGACGGCCGCTTGACTGTTGCCGACAACGACGCGGCGCAGCTCGCCGTGCTCCCGCCGTTGGAGCCGGCGCAGGTCCAGGTCCATGGACCTGATCCCGAAAGCGCCGAGGCGGTCCCCGAGGAGCACAGGTTGGTGGTGGGGGCCGAAGTGAAGCTCTGGCCGTTCGCCGAGCCGCACGCGCCGTTGACCGGGGTCTGCGGGCCCACGGGGCCGATGTAGGTAGTGCTCACCACGTAGTCGTCGAATTCGATCGCCCGCCAGGCCGACTGAAAGGCACACTGATCTGACCGGTTCCCGAATCCCAAGCCGGTGAAGGTAAAGGTCGAGCTATCCGTGGCGTCAAAATCTCTGTCGCTGCGCGAGACCACCTTGACTCCGTCGATCCAGCCCTCCGTGATTCCGTCGGACCTGCCCGAGGAGTTGAGCTTGAGACGGAACTCGTATGAGTGCCACTGCCCATCGGCAAGCACGCCGTTGGGGAAGACCTCACTGTTCTCGGTCAGAATGACGGAAGGGAAGAGGTTCCAGTCGGAGTCGTTGGGGAATGCCCCGTTGTGGGCGTTGAAATAGACCTCCGTCCCACCGCGCGGCCCTGCCGGGCCAAACCCGAACCTCCACAGCTTCTGGTAGTAGCAATTGCCCGTCGCTGCCATGTCGGGCGGGATCTTCATAGACCAGCGCGTGTACAGCTCTCGATAATCTGCGGAAAAGTGGTGAATCATCCAACTATAAGCCCAGGTGGGCGGGAATGAATCGTGGGTCCAGACCTTCATCGAGTTGCCGGTCGTGCCGCCGGGGCCAACCTCGTAGGAATAGTGGGTCTGGCCGCCAAAGCTATTGGGCCCTTCGCAGGGCGAATGCCATCCGGGTTCCCACTCCTGGAGCCAAATCCCAGCGTTTCCTGGTGCCGAGCAGTTCCAGTTGGGCGGATCTGAGTCGAAGTTGCTCTCGAAGATCACGCCTGCCTGCGACGTTCCTGCCCACCCAAGAAGACTGCAGGCGAAGACCGCCGCCAATAGCGCCTTGCCCTTACGGTTACTCATGAGATCCTCCTCGGTCTTCATATTGATGAAAAGCGACCTTATCCCCTCGGGTTCGCTCGCGAATCATGCACTCTGGCCTAGACCGCGGCGTGTCGTCACTCCGAAGTGACCCGCCATTTACGGAATGGTCTTACTCACCTCCGCCGAATGAGCGCTTTCTCCCCCGGAGGCGCTCAACGCGGTCACCGAGAAGTAATAGGTCGCTCCGCCAGGCAAATTGCTGATGGTGTAGGTGACGGTCGGGCTCGACACGTTCACGGTGGCCGAGGAGCTCCCGGGAGCGGTGCCGTAGTAGACGCGATAGCCGGAGAGGTCCGTCAGCGCCGAGCCGTCGGTGAAGGTCGTCGGCGCGTCCCAGCTAAGCACCGCGCTGCCGAGCGTGCCGCCCGTGGTCGTGCCCTCGACGTAGGCGGACCGCGCGTAACCGGCGTAGGTCCCAGTCTGGCTCCACGTCGCGGGCAAGCTGGTCTTGCTCGCCGAGTAGGAGTACTGCCCGTGCGAGCCGTCCTGGGCGCGCCAGCGGAATGCGCCGCTCGTGCTCAAAGCGGCCATCCAGTACTTGGTGCTCGCACCGATCTGCGGGCCGTTGCTGAGAGCACACCCGAACCAGCCCGCGACGCCGGCAGGCATGCTGATGGTGCAGGCGCCGCCAGCGAGCTTGGCCCCGGGGACGCCCGCGTTGTCGGCGTAGAGCGCCACTTGGAGGGCAGTGGCCTGATTGCTGGCGGCGGCGTAGACGTTGATCTTGGTCGCCTTGCCTGCCTGAGCACCGCTCACATACTCGAAAGCATCGGCGTCTCCGACGGTCTCCCAGTCTTCGACAGACTCGATGGCAGTGTTGCCGACCAGCACCGTCGTCACGGAATCGTCAGGGACCGAGCCTGAATCCGCGACCTGGGCGCCGGCGTCGGGTCCCGCTGGAAGTCCGGCGTCCGGACGGCGCTTTGATCCCCGGACCTCATCCGCGCTCTCCGCAGTCAAGGAGCCATCATCCTCGATGGCAACTTCGCACCCCATCGCGACCACGAGAACCATGCTCGCCAATCCTCGTCTCATCACTTCCTCCTGGGCATTCAGCCTGGGCGTCGGCTGCGTGCTCACCGGTTCTGCTCTCGTCGGGCTCGCCGCTCAGCGTGCCTCCTGGGGAGCAGCAACTGCCGTGCCGGCGATTCGTCCGGCTCCTCTGCGACTGGGCAGGGAGAGGATCCACGGGCTCGTCGGAGCGGAAATGGGGGGCGGAATCGCCAGGCAGTTGGGGACTCCAGTCACCAGCGCGAGTGGGCGCCTGCGGGCCGCGAGGGCCGCGCCACGACCTCACTCGAGCTGGACGCCCCAGATCTTTCCGCCGCGCGTCCCCACCACGCCCATGCTCCCGAACACCGCCGGCGACGACTCCACCCCGCCGTCGAGGTTGAGCGTGTCGAGGACCTCCCCGGTGCGCGCGTCGATGAGGTGCAAGGAGCCGCCGATGTCTCCCTGCAGGAGGAAGGAGTGCCCCTCCTCGTCCTTCACCAGCGTGGGCGACGACCACGCGTAGTGCTTGAGGGGCCGCCGCCACAGCTCCGCGCCGTCCTTCTTGGACAGCGCCACCATCAGCCCGCTCTCGAAGCTCGGGCAGCGCGACAGCGTGTAGATGACGCGGTCGGCGACGTCCCCCGTCCCCATCGCCGGGGTGGCGAAGGTGCCGGCGTCCACCTTGTGCGGCGACACCGCGCCCACGCAGCTGTAGTCGTGCTGCCAGACGGCCTGGCCGGTGAGCGCGTCGAGCTTGCGCAGGTAGGCGAGCCCGTTCGCCCCCTGCTTGTCCAGCTCGGTGCCGGTGTAGAGGAAGAGCCCGCCGCCCTCCTCCTCGCTGATCACGATCGACGCGTCCACGTCGTCGCCGGCCTCGAAGGCCCAGGCCGGGGTCATGCTCGTCAGGTCGAGCGCGGTGAGGGTCCCGCCGTTGTCGGCGAAGAAGGCGAGGTTGCGCACCACGGCGATCGAGTTCTCGATCCCGAGGTTGGTGTTGTAGGCGTTGGCGTAGCGGAAGCGCACGACCTCCGGCCGGACCTCGATCGACGGGGCGATGGGGTCGAACTCGGTGCGCAGCTTGATCAGATAGATGAGGCCGTTCTCGCCGGGCTGCAGATAGGTGTCGGTGGCGCGGTTGAGCAGCCCCGAGCTGTCGAATGCGCCCCAACCACGAAGGGCCTCGGGGTCGCGTCCGGTCATGAAGAAGATCTGCTCGTTGCTGATCAGGCTGTAGACCCGCAGACCGATGGGCCGCCCCTGCGGGATGCCCTGGCCCACGAAGAGCAGCGGGTAGCCGCGGGGGTCCACCGAGACGCTGCCCTTGATCGGGTTGCCGGTGTCGATGGCTTTGCGCGTGGGCTTCCCCGTGGCGAGGTCCAGGAAGTAGACGTGCCCGTCGAGCGAGCCGACGATCGCCTCCACCAGCCCGCGGTTGGTGCGCTGCGCCCCGAAGAGCGGCATGGAGTGGCGGATCACGTCGGGCCACTGGACCAGCGCCGGCTCTCCCGTCCAGCCTGAGCCACCGCCCCAAGGCGGCTTGCCCGGGCTCGTCTTGAAGGACCAGGCAGCGCGCAGCCGGCGCTTCTTCAAGGTGGCGGCGCCCCAGGCCCCGGTATCGCGCCGCGGGCCTCCGCGGAAGCCGAGCACCCCCGGGACCTCGCTGTAGCGGTCGGGGAAGATCTGCGCGAACCCCGCGGGAAGCATCGGGACCAGCCGGTCCTCGCGAAGCAGATCCCAGGCGATCGCTTCCAGGCTCCTGGGATCGCCCTTGGCCGTGAGCGCACGCGAAGGAGGAGGCGGCGCGGCGGTGACCTCCAGCGACACCGGGGGCGGCGGCGGCGCCGGCGGCGGCACGAGCTCCACGGGTGCGGGCGCGACCGTGCGACACCCGACGGAGGCGAGCAGCATCAGAGAGCAGCAGAGCCAGGCAGGGACGCGCGTCATGGAGGTCGGGCAAGCCAGGCCTCGATTGTAGAGGCGCTTCGAGGAGCCCTCGAATTTCCTGCCGGCTCCTGTCACGCTCTCGCGGGCTCGTGGATTCCAAGGACAGACGCAGCTCGCACCCGGGCGATGGTCAGCAGGCCGGATCCCGGTCGAAGAAGGAGCTCACGCATGGACGTCCTCGGAATCGCCAAGCAGGCTGGCAGGCTGGTCTGGACCAACAAGTACCTGTGGTTCTTCGGGTTCTTCGTAGCGAGCGCGGGTGGCGGCGCAGGCGCTCCCCCCAAGGGCAAGCCGAGCGCGGGCGGCGCCGAGGCGCTACCTGGCTGGCTGTGGCCGGTGCTGGCGGCAGCAGCGTTGGCGGGCCTGGTCGCGCTGATCCTGCACGTGGTGAGCGAGGCGGCGCTCATCGAAGGCATCCAGCACCGTCGCGAGAATCGGTCCTTCGGGATAAGGCTCGGCTTCTCCAGTGGCCTGAGACACTTCTGGCGCGTGGTGGGCGTGAAGATGCTCGCGGCTGCGGTGGTGCTCGCCGCTGCCGGGCTCATCGTGGCTCCGGTCTTGCTCGCGGTCTTCAAGGCGTTGCCGCTGTGGATAGGGATCCCCTTGACGATCCTCCTCGCGCTCGCCGGCGTGCCGCTGCTGCTCACCGGCTACTTCCTCTACGAGTACGCGCTGCGCTTCGCGGTGCTCGAGGGCGCCCCGGCGACCGACGCCTATCGCGCGGCGATGGGCTTTCTCCACGGGCGGATCGTCCCGTCGGTGCTGCTGCTCGTCACCTCCTCGGTGAGCGCGATCGTCGCCGCGCCTTTGGCGCTGGTGGCGGCCATCCCCGCGGCGATCGTCGGCGGCATCGTCTACCTCACCGCGGGGCTCGTGCCGGCGCTGGCGAGCGGAGTTCCCGTTCTCGTGGTGCTGCTCGTCCCGGTCTTCGGCGCCTTGGGGACGTTCCGCTCCGCGGTGTGGACCCTGGGCTTCCTCGATGCGCGGAAGGCGGCCTGAGCGCGCGATGACGAATGCCTTCGCTGACATCGCGTTGGTCCACTGGTTCGCCGCGCTGGGCGGACCGGGGGGCGCTGCGCCGTCCGAAGAAGTCGAGATCCAGCGACTCGTCGAATCGGCGCGGCGAGGAGACCGCGGCGCGGCCCGCGACCTCTACCGCCAGCACGTGGGCCCCACCTTCCGCGCCGTGCGCTCGCTGGTGCGCGACGAGTCCGAAGCCGAAGACGTGGTGCAGGAGGCGTTCGTGAGCGCCCTGGCGAGCCTGCACCGCTACCGTCCCCAGCCGGGGGCGCGCTTCGCGTCCTGGCTCGCCGCCATCGCCCTGAACGTCGCCCGGCGCAGGGCACGCTGGTGGCGGCGCGTCGCGCCCGATCCCGCACAGGCCGGGCTCGATCTCGAGCCCTCGGCGGACCCCAGTCCCGACGAGGCGCTGGACCACGCTCAGCGCCGGGCCGCGCTGCTGAAGGCCCTGGGCGAGCTGCCAACCCGCGAGAGGGAGATCGTGTCGTTGCGCTACGGCGCCGAGCTCACCGCGGCGGAGGTCGGCTCGGCCCTGGGGCTGGGCGAGGCCAACGTCCGCAAGATCTGCGAGCGGCAGCGCAGGCACCTGTTGGAGCGGCTCGGCGAGCTGCTGGGGGACGATGAGCACAGCCCTGAAGCGGAGAGCACCCCATGAACGAAGACAGCCGGCTCGCGCGA
>JACRCT010001102.1 GCA_016218885.1 Deltaproteobacteria bacterium
ATCCATCGTCCCGTCCGCTGAGAGCATCTTGTCGGTCTGCATCCAGAGCGTGAACTGGCGCAGCACGCCCCCGGAGATGGACCCCACCCCAGTGGCGACGAACTTGCGCCACAGGGTCGGGGAGACGTTGTCGGGGTTGTAGAGCAGGACATCGAAGAGAGTCGGCACCTTGCCGTGGAAGGGGGCCGTCATGTGCGCCAGCGCGGGTACGTCGAGGTACTCGATGCTGTCTGCGAGCAGGCCCCCGGCCCTCGCCAGATCCTGCTGTCGTGAATGCCCCCAGACAAAGCGGGTGGGCGAGCCCAGGAAGGCGGCCGAGCCGATCCCCTTCCCTCCCCGCGCCAGGTAGATGTAGCCGACGAGCCCTCCCATGCTGTGGCCGACGAAGTCGACTTGAGGAGCGCCGGTGAGCTCGCGGACCCGAGCGAGCGCCGCCGGCAGGTCCTCTGCGGCGTAGGTGTCCATCGAGTAGCCGAACGAACGGCCGGCATGGGGATCGGGTCGATCCGAGTCGCCGACCCCTCGCAGCGACATGGCAAACGTCTCGCGCCCATGCGCCGCGAGCCAGCGCGCGAGGCTGTGCTCGGCGTCCAGATCCAGGTTGCGGGCATTGGCGCTGATGCCATGGCACAGCAGGACCGGAGGCCCCGAGGCCGAGCCCTCGGCCCGATGGCGGATCATCGCGATGCTCCAGCCGTCCTCGGTGCGCGCCGTGACGATCTCTCCCTGCGGAGAAAGCGGCTCGGCGTACAGCCGGGACAGAGCACATCCGGCCCACCACGGAAGGGCCAGGGCGAGGACCATGATCCGCCTCACTGGGACACCTCCTCGAGGAAGCGCTGGACTTTGGCGAAGACGTCGCCAGGAGCGTTTTGCCCCAGGACCATCCCCAGATGCCCGTAGTCGCGACGGGCCCCGGAGAGCGGGGCGAGGACGTGGATCTGGCATCGCTCGCGGGAGAGAAGATCGCGCGCCGGCGTGGCGAACTCTGGATGGATCAGGTTGTCGCGCGGAGCGAAGACCAGCAGCGCGGGCCCCTGCCAGCCCCGAATGGAGCCGGCCACGCTGACCCCGCCCAGCTCCAGCCGCCGACGCCGCACCGCCTCGGCGAGCTGGCGAGCCGCGTCGCGGGGGACGGGAGCGAGCACGTGCAGGCGCAGACGGTTCAGCTCCTCCGCATCGAACGAGCCGTCGTTGGCCCACAGCACCTCGAACCAGGACCGCTTGCCGAATAGGGGCGCGCGGGACAGGAGCGCGAGATCGATCCACGCAGGGGCCTTCTCCACCTGCGCCAGCAGCGCCGCCGCGGGCTCGCTCGACTGGTCGGGGTCGATGAGCGGCTGCAGCGCGACCACGCTCGAGACGCGCTCCGGGTGGCGAGCCGCGAGGACCAGTGCGAAGGTGGCCCCCAGCCCCACGCCCCCCAAGGCGATCTTCTCGTGCTCGAGCCCCGCCCGGGCGAAGGCCGCCGCGGCGTCCCCTTCCAGCAGATCCTCCAGGCGATATCCGCCGTACGGCACCTCGGAGCGCCCCGCCCCCCGATACTCGACCACATAGACCTCCCATCCGGCGGCCTGCAGGAACGGCGCAAGCCCCACGCCGCCGAGGTCGAAGACATGGCGAGAGGTCCCCAGGTCGGGGAGCAGGAGGATCGTCCGGCCCGACGGGCCGGCCGCAGGGACGTAGCGATAGAGCGTGGCGCGCACGCCGTCGATGGTCGCCAGCGCAGCGTGGTACTGCCTCGGGCGCTGGGGGGCCTGCGCCCACGACCAGGGCGAAGCGAGCAGGACGAGCGCGGCGATCGCGAAGGATGGGCCCTTCATGGCCACGATTGGACCGCAGGCCGTCGCGCCTGTCACGGCCTCGCAGCCCTCGCCGCTCAAAGCTCCACCAGCCCGGCCCGCATGGCCTTGATCACCGCCTCGACGTGCGTATTGACTCCGAGCTTGCGGTAGATGTGCGCCAGGTGGGTGCGGACCGTGCGCCGCTCGATGCTCATCACCCGTCCCACCTCGGCGTTGGACAGACCCTTGGCCACGTAGCGCAGCACGTCGAGCTCGACCGGGCTGAGCCCGAAGGGATCCGCCGGCTGCGGCGGGTGCGCCCGGATGCTCTGGAAGTAGTTCCAGAAGCGCCGCGCGATGACCGGTTCGAGGACCGTGCCGCCTTCACGCACCTCGCGGATGCCGGAGAGAATCTTGTCGATCCCCACGCGCTTGACCAGGTACCCGGACGCGCCGGCGCGGATGGCCTCATAGACCTTCGCCTCGTCGTCGAAGGAGGTGAGGATGAGCACGTCCACGTCGGGCTGGGCCTTCTTGAGCCGCTCGGTCACCTGGATACCGTCGATCCCCGGAAGCTCGAGGTCGAGGAGCATCAGCTCGGGCCGCAGGCGGGCGGCTTCGGCGAGGCCGGTCTCTCCGTCCATGGCAGTTCCCACGACCTGCACCTGCGCCGGATGGCAGGAGAGCATCTTGACGATGCCCCGCAGCAGCTGAGGCTGGTCCTCGACCACCAGGACGCGCACCGCAGACTCGCCTGCTGGCTGGTCGATGGCCATGCGCGCTACCTCGAACCCTTGTCTTGAATGGTCGCTGGCCGGGGCTTGCCCTCGGGCCTGACGGCTCTTCTGTTGGAGGCGAAGCTGAAACGGAGCCTCTCCTCCTCGCCTGCCTTGAGCACCACTTGCCTCTCACGAACCACGTTGCCGGCCACCAGGGTGACGGTGTGCGCCCCGGGCGCAACGGGAAAGCGCACCAAGGGAACCGACCGCCCTGTGCTTTGGGCGTCAATCAGCACATCGGCGGCCTCATCGGACTCGACGGTGAGCAGGCCGAAGACCTTGGCCTCCGGCGCCGCCTGAGCGGGGTGCGCCGCCCTCGGGGGCGGCACCACCGTCGGTCTCTGGGCATTGGCTCCTTCGATCGCGGGGCCTTCAGCGAGGTCCATCGAGCCCTCGGACATCCGAAGCCGGTGGCCCACCGCGGCGTAGACAAGGGCTGCCGCCGCAGATGAGACCAGCACTGCCAGGACCCACACCGTGGGACTGACGCGCGGCGGCTGAGGCTTCTCGGGAGGGGGACGGGGAGGCTCGTGCCAGTCGATGGTCGTGCGAGGGTGGGCAGGCGGTGGAGACTCGAATCCCACATCCTCCACTTCCGGGGTTCCCAGCGGAATGGAAGTGCGCTGACGGCGCGTCGTCTCCACGAACGACGCCGCGGGACGCGCCGCAGCTGGAACCTGCTTGTCGTTGGGAGGCTTGCGGGCGAGGCGGGGAGCCTCCGCCATCACTCCCGGCGGGGCGACCCAATCTTCGCTCGCGGCGTTGGGCTCCTGGGCGGCCATGGTCTCGGTGATGGCCAAGGGAAGCTCGGCCTGATCGACGAGGGTCGCCGAACCTCTCGCCGGGAGCGGGATCTCGGAGCGGGGGAACGGAGCGCGCTCGTTCTGCGGC
>JACRCT010001103.1 GCA_016218885.1 Deltaproteobacteria bacterium
AGCGCCTGCAGGCCGTCGTCACTTCCGAGGAGCTGGCCGAGCTCGAGGACCTATGGCTACGCCTGTCGCGGCTGGTGAAGGTCGCGCGCCTCCTCGCCGGTCACGAGGAGGGCTCGCGCGAGGAGCTCTGCGCACCGCTCCCCGAGCCGCGACGCCGGATGGCCCAAGACCCTCGAGTCCTGATCTCCGAGCTGCTGGTCGCCAGGGCCTGCGGCGTGGGGCCGGTCCACGAGCGGCGGCGCGATCTGCGACTCGCCCACGAGCTCCTACTGCGCGCCTCGGACCCTGGCAGTCGCAGGAGGATCCGGGAGCTGCGGCTCGAGGCGGGCCGACTGCGCCGCGACATGGCCGACCTGCGACGGGCCGACCCATTGCGCGCTGTGGCGCGGGCGGCGCGCGAGGGCGACGGGAACGCGCTGTGGGAGGCGGCGGTCCAGACCTATCGGCACGCGCGGCGCCAGGGCGACGCGCCGCGCGCGGCAGCGGCGCGCCGGCTGGTCGCGGCGCTAGAGCCCAGGATGAGGGATGGGCTCGCCCAGGCGATCGCCCGGGATGACGCGGCGGGCCTGGAGCGGGTTGCAGGGACGGGGGCGCTGAGCGAGCTGCAGCGCGACGCGGGTCGCGACCGGCTCGCCGAGCTCGTCCTCGGGCTCGACCCGCTGCGCTGGACCTCCTTCGACATCGCCGCCGAGGCCGGCATCTTCTTCGACGTGGAGGAGGCCACCGCCAGCGACGAGGAGCAGGCCCCGGAGCAGCCGCCCCCTGCGCCGCTGGTGCGCGTCCCCTATCCCAGCGCCCACATGGCCATCGAGACCGCCCGGGGGATCGAGGAGCTGCCCCACTTCGTGATCGGCGACCCGCGGCTGGTCCTCTACGACCTCGCCAGCCAGCGCCAGCTCGTGCGCGCCCACTTCGCACCGCAGGAGCTCGAGCCGCCCAAGGCGCAGCGGGGCGCCGTCCGCGTCTACGTGCTCGACGCCTCGGGGTCCATGGATGGCGCGCGGGCGCGCTTCCGCGACGCCATCCTGATGGCCGAGCTGAACAACCTCACGGTGCGGGCGGGACAGGGCAGGCCCTTCGCACCGATCTACTTCGCTTTCTTCAACGACGCGCCCAGCGACCTGTGCCGGGTCGACAGCCCCGCGCAGGCGGTGGAGCAGATAGAGAAGCTGTTCGGGCGCTCCAGAGGCGAGACCGACATCACCCTGGCGCTGCTGAGCGCCTTCGCGGCCATCCGCGACGCGCGCGGCCGGAACCCGGAGCTGGGCCGGGCCACCGTGGTGCTGGTCACCGACGGCCAGGACCGCGTGGACGCCGAGGCCATCGAGGCGGCGCGCACTCCGGTCGGTGAGCTGGAGATCACCTTGAGCTTCATCGCCCTCGGACGCGAGAACCGGGACCTGCGAGAGCTGGTGCTGCAGCAACGGGAGGCGGGCAAGCGCGCCTTCTATTACTTCCTCGACGACGAGGAGGTCGCCGGCGCCCGCGGGCTCTTCGACACCGGGCCGCGCACGCTGCTGCCCGAGAAGGCCCAGGTCGACTTCCGCCCGGACGACCCCGAGCTGCAGCAGGCGCTCGCGGCGCTGCTGGCGCTCGACGGCAGAGAGCAGGGGCCAGAGGAGGCGGGGCCCGCGCCGCGGACCCGCTTCGAGGCCTTCTTCCCGGCGCGCCTGCCCCAGGAATCGCCGGGCGCGACGTGCCTCGAGGAGGCGGAGCGGTGCGCCGGGTGTCTGGAGGCCGTGGCGGAGACGGTGGCCCTGGCGCCGGCCGAGATTCGCGACGACGAGGCGGTGCTGCTGCTCGAGCATCTGCTGCGTGCCTACGGCATGCCGGTCCCCTCCTACCTGAGCGCCCTTGCGGGCCTGCCCGAGAAGGGCCGCGCTGCCCTCGAGCGGATCCGCGTCCTCTCTCGAAGACTGCCCCAACCCACCACCGGCTCCCAGGAAAGCCAGGAGACGCAATGAGCACCGAGCTCGCCCCCGCCTCGCCGGAGTTCACCGCGCGCTTCCGGCGCTCCGCCGCCGCCTTCCGCCGCTTCTTCGAGGAGCTGGCCGCGCACTATCTGGAGCGCGAGCACGTGCTCGCCCAGATCCAGCTGGCGCTGCTCTCGCGCGAGCACGTGCTGGTCTTCGGGCCCCCCGGCACCGCCAAGAGCGAGCTGGCCCTCAACGTGGTGCGGCGCATCGTCGACGACGCCAGCGGGGAGGCCTCGCTCTTCTCCAAGCAGATCGCCGAGACCACCGTGCAGACCGACATCATCGGGCCGGTGGACTACAAGACGCTCACCGAGACCGGCCGCACCGAGCACCTCACCGACGAGGGCATCCTGGGCGCAGTCCACGGGGTGCTCGACGAGGTCTACGACGGGCGCGAGAGGATGCTGCGCTCCATCCTCAACGTGCTCCAGGAGCGCGAGGTCAAGAGCGGCCGCAAGACCGTCCGCGGGCGGAACGAGGTCGCCATCATGACCTCCAACCGCTACCTGTCCGAGGTCGTCCAGCGCAACCCGGAGCTGATGCTGGCCTTCGCCGACCGCGTCGCCTACGTCAGCTTCGTTCCCAAGGGCTTCGCCCACCGCGAGAGCAGGGCCGCCATGCTCCAGCGCGCCGCGCGCAGGATGCGCCCCGACCTCCAGGCACGCCTGACCATCCAGGACGTGGACATCCTCCAGGAGGCCGCCGAGGCGGTGGAGGTACCCGAGGGGGTGCTCGCCGGGCTGGAGCGGCTGGCCGAGCTGCTGGAGCGCGAGCTGGCGAGCCACGCTGCCGAGGACAGCGCCTTCCTGCCGACCAAGTACTTCTCGAACCGCACGCTGGTGCGCTCTCTGCTGGCGCTCAAGGCGGCGGTGGTGCGCAGCGCCACGCTCGCGCCACGCGCCTGGCCGCTCAAGGCCAGCCTGGACGACCTGGCCCACCTCCAGGCCTTCTTCACGCTCGCCGGTCCGTCGGTGGTCGATCTCGCGGCGCTGCAGCAGGCCGCGAGCGATCGGCGGGAGAAGGTGCAGCTGGCCATCTCCAGGACCGAGGCAGTGGCCTTCGCCGAGTGCCTCGCGCGGACGCTGCAGTCGATGGCCGGGGGCCAGCCCTTCAAGGCTCGCGAGCGCAAGCTCGGCTAGCTCTGCGAGCAGGCGTCGGGCCTCGCTCAGGCGCTCGTTCAGGCCGAGGCCGAGGAGCTGGCCAAGGTCGCCCGCCACGTCGACGCCCAAGCCAAGGCGCTCGCCGAGCTCCTCTCTCCGGCGCCGCGGTATCCGGGCAACACCGTCGCCGTGACCGGGGCCGTGCGCCGGCTGGGCGAGGCGCTCCTCGAGTGCCTCGAGAGGCCTGCGCTCCCTCTCGCCTCGGTGGTGCCGCTGCTCCTCTCCACCGCGCGGCTCGCCAACGCCGCCCGCACCTCGTCCGGCCTCGGGCGTCTCTTCGGCCAGCTGACGGCGGTGGCCACCAGCGCCGCGGTGGCCGCGACGAACCGACTGGTGGACGCCCAGAGGGCGCTCGAGCTGGCCGCCACGACCAAGCCGACCCTCGAGGAGCTCACCCGGCGCGTCTCCTCGTTCGCCCAGAGCCTCGAGGCCGTCGAGGACGGCATGGTCGAGCTCGCCTCCGAGCTGCCGGTCGCCTCCGACGCCGTCGCCGAAGTGGAGAAGGCGAGCGGCCGAGCTCGCGAGAGCCTCGCGCAGGGCGCCATCCGGCAGGCGCGATGGGTGCTGGCGGCCTTGCCGCGATCGCCCGGCCTCGCCGGCCTGACCGAGGACTACCGCCGGCTGGCGGCGCTGGAGACGGCGCTGCGCGGGTTGGCTCCGGCGGCGGGCTCCCCGCGCGAGGCGATCTTCGGCGAGCGCGTCGAGCAGGTCCTGCTCTCGGCCATCCCCGAAGGCGGCTCCCTCTGGCAGGTCTTCGAATCTCTCCGGCAGGTGAGCTCCGAGCTGCGCGCCGCGGGGAGCGACCCCTCGCAGCACGTCCCGCGGCTCTCCAAGGTGCTCCGCGCGCGGGTGCAGGCAGCGCTCGAGGGGCCACGGTCTGCGCCGCCCGTGGCGACACCCGAGGGTGGCGGCGAGGAGCGCGCCGCAGCCTATCGGCGCCGCTTCCCCGCCCACCCCGGGGCCTTCCGCTCGCTGCAGGCGATAGAGCAGGCCCTCGCCGGAGCGGGCGAGGCGGTTGCGCCGTTGGTAACCGAAGACGTCGCCGAGCGGCTGGCTGCGGAGGACCTGCGCCAGGTCGAGGCCCGGTTGCATCTGTTGGAGGAGTGGTTGGGCCAGGAGCGGGAGGCGGTCCGCGCCCAGCTGTCGCTGCTGCGCAGCACCGAGCAGGCGTCAGCGCTGCAGAAGCAGCTCTCGGAAGGCCACCTCGCCAAGCTCATCCTCGAGGAGCGGGAGGCCGACGCCATCCTCGATGAGCTGAAGGCGCTCTCGGTTCGGCGGCCGGTCGCCCCCGAGTCCTTCGAGCGCGCAGCGGCCTTGCGTGACGCCATGCACGCCCTGGCGGGCGAGGTGCTCGAGGCCCGGTCGCGGCTGATCGATTTCGGGAAGATGGGGCCGGCGAGGATGAACCTGTAGCGCCGCGAGCCAGGGAACAGCTTGGCTCACGCTGCTGGCTTGCGTGCGGGGAGCCAGCACTCGCTCCCGCTCACAGCTGAGCTGTCCGAGCACCGGTCTGTGAAGCTCGAAGCCCGGTGCGCCGGCTTCTCGCTCCGTCATAGGCGAGGAGAGGGGCGGCCCGCGTACTGGCCGATGAACTTGGAGTAAGCGTCGCTCGCTGTACCGCTCGGACCTGGCATCCAACTCGACGATGGCGTTGTCGCCGCAGGCTGACGGCAGCGTGGAGCTTGAGCGCTGCCTTGGTGTGGTTGGCTCGGCAAGCTCGGAAGTCGCGAGCCAGCTTGTCGCGCAGCGAAATGACCGAGCCGTCGAAGGCCAAGACCTCCTTGAACCTGGACAGCGCCATGGGGAGCCCGCCCTGCACCGACTCGACCTTGCTCAACAGGAACAGGTGGACGCCGCGCAGGAAGTCGACCGCGGCCTCCGTGAAGCGCGTCTGGAAGGCGAGGAGACCACCGAGATCCCGGTGACCGCCGCGAAGAATCGACGCTCGCTCGCCAGCGTGCGCTGCTCCTCGACAGCCCATCCGAACACCAGAGTCTGCCGCGGCAGCTCCACCATGGCCTCCGGTGGGAGCACCTCCACGAACCGGCCTTGCCACTTGGCGCGGCTTCCTGCACCCTGCGCTCGCATGGACTCCTCCTCCTCTGCCTGAGTTCTGGCAAACGCAGGATCGAGGGGAGAACCCATGCTTCAAACGCGAACCCCCAACCCATGGGCTCTGTTGGGCTTTTCGCTTATCCAATCACCCATGGAGAAGTGAATGAGAGCTTCAATCAGAAGCCGATTCGTCGGAATCATGGCCAGCGCCGTCATCATCGCCAGCTTCTCTGCCCCGGCCGAGGCCGCCAGCATCTCGGCCTTCAGCGGAACGCTGTCGAGCAGCGACGCCACCATCAATCCCTATGCGAAGTTCCTGAACGCCATTGCCAGCGCTGCCGGCAATGACGCCATCACCGGTTGCGCCAGCGCGATCCGTTCCGGCGCGGCCTGCAAGAGCGCTTACACCCTCTCGCCGACCGACCTGAAGGTCGCCACGCTAGGGCTGGCATTTCTGGGCAGCGGCGGCGGTGGCGCGCTGAAGGACGGCATGAGCATCGCCAATCGCGTCACCAAGGACGTGACGCTGTTGCCGGTCGAGCAAGTCGACGACAAGAAGATCTATGTCGTCGCTGGGGGCATCGGCGCGCCCTCTGCCCTGCAATCGCATATCCCCGAGATGCTGACGGCGGTGGGCAAGTCGGCGCAGGTTCTGGCGCAGAAAGCGGGTGGAAGGCTCGGCGGCATTCTGTCGGTCGAAACGGGGGCGGTCAATTCGGTCATCGCCGCCGCGACGAGCAGCCAGTTCGGCATTCCCCTGGTCGACGCCGACGGCGCCGGCCGATCCGTGCCGAAGCTCGTGAATCTGACCTATGCCCACGACCCGGCCGTCTCGCTCGATCTCATCGTGCTGACCAGCATGACCGGTACGCAGGTCGTCATCCGTGCCAGCAGCCTCGCGGACGCGGAAAGGCAGATCCGCGACACCATTGCCCAACCCTCCTGGGGAAACCTCGCGGGACTGGCCTTGTGGGCGCAGACCGGCGCGACGCTCAAGCAGTCCACCGTCATCCGCTCGACCTACAGCAAGGGCTATCTGTTGGGCGCGGCCATCTTGCGTGGACTGACCGATCCCGCCTCCGCTGCGCTCGCCGCGGAGCTGAAGAACCAGGGGCGCCTGATCGACGGTAGCCAAGTGTCCGGTACGCTGACCCGCTTCGCCATCGTGCCAGCAACCGGATTCGACAAGATATTCCTGACGATGACGGCGAAGAATCCCGACTGCCCGGCCGTTGGCCACACGCCGCTTCGCTCGTCCCCTGCCTGCTCGCCGAAGGACGGCTCGTGCGGCGGCAGCCGGAGCTGCAATCCGGTCCTGACCTACACGCTGTCGGCGTTGAATGAGACGCTGCTGATGCAGGATGACTCGGCCACTCCGGCCAAGATTGATGCCACCGCGCCGCACGGCATCAATTCCATGGTCAGCGTGCCGGTGTCGCTCACGCCCACGAGCGGCGGCGCGGCTCTTGCGGCGCAGATCATGCTGCCCTTGACTAATGGCGACGAGGACCTGATGAAGAGACTGGCGCAAGACCAGACTCCCATCGGCTTGTTCACCACGTATTCGCCCCGGCGCCTCTACGACTTCTCCGACACCTTCTTCAGCATCCTGAAGTCGGTATTCGAATACGGCGGAGGCGTGGTGCCCCCTGCGCCGACTCAGGCATCGTCGTCGAATTCGAAAATGTGAATCGCTGCAAGAGGTCGCGGGGCGGGTACTACGAGTATCAACTCGTAGCCCGCCGTGCCGGCCTCGACCAGGCCGAGCCTGCCTTCGACGCCATGGATTCACCTCGTCGCGCTCCGGCACCGTGGCCTCGGTGAAGTCGCTGCCCTTGACGGGGGCTGACAACGCTATCCGTCGATGGGCGGCGACGTCCGCTCGAGTGCGAGGAGCTCCGAGACCGAGGCAAAGCGGTATCCCGCGCCAGCGAGGCGGTCGAGAATCACCGGCAGCGCCTGGCGTTCCGCCGCTCGCGCCTTCATCAGAGCGTGGAAGAGGACGATGGAGCCGGGCTGCGCGTTCGCGACGATGTAGTCGGCGATGCTGAAGGGTTCTTGCCCATGACCACGTGCCAGCGCCGTCCCGGGCTCCGCCACCAGATTTATTGGGCACCCGCGCGGCCGGCCTGACGCAGGGTGTGGCTTCCTGGCGCAGACGGCGGGCGACACGTCTGGTGGGAGGCCGACTTGGACGGCTCAGAGGACGTTCGGGGCGGAGCTCAGGATGCCTTCGGCGGCTGGGGATTTCGCCGGCCGTGCCGGGCTCGGCGGCCCGGGGTTCACGGCAATGGGCAGGACCCGACCGATTGAGCGCCGCAGCACGGGAGGTGTAGCGTTCGTCCACAGCCGACGAGGTCTCAGAGGCTCGGGGCCCCCTCCGACCCGCGTCCGATTCCGTCTTCCCGGCCTTTGCTACCCGGGCGCTCTGGGCGCCTTGCAGTTCCAATGGCCTGAGCCCAGGGAGCAAGGACATGATTCGCCCAATCGCCTGCCTCTGTCTCCTGCCGCTGCTCGGCTGTGCCGCTTCCCGTACCGCCAGCTGGCGCAACCCCTGCGAGGCCGAAGATCACGCGGGGTGTAGCCTTCGCCAAGGCGGTTCGAGCCGGCTCGCAGGAGCCGGAGGCCGATGCGGCCCTTCGGCGCGCCTGCCTGCGTGGCCATCTGGGCAGTTGCCGCACACTGGCGCAAGTGTCCCGTCGAGGGCGGACCGCCGAGGCCGCGCTCGAGCGGCTCTGCGACGCGGGTGACTCCGCCTCCTGTGAAGCCGGCGGCGCAGCCTCGCCGCAGCAGATCGAGGGAAGCTGTCGGAGCGGCTCCCCGGCCAGTTGCGCGGCGCAGGCCATAAGCGCGGTGATGCGGCTGGGATTGCTCCAATCGGACGGCGCGCTCGTCCCTTGC
>JACRCT010001105.1 GCA_016218885.1 Deltaproteobacteria bacterium
CTACCCGATCGCCTCTCGCACGAGCTTCTGTGGCTCGCGGACGGACGCCTCGCCGACCTCTGGCGCGAGGGCCCATGCACGCTCCTCAAGGTCAAGATCCTGAGCCCTCGCGAGGCCATCGTCGCCTGGCCGCTGCCGGCAATTCTCACCAGGCTGGCAACGCACCTGGGCCCTGGACGACCGGAGGCCCTCGAGGTGCTCCTCCAGCAGGTCGCGCGAGCGCTCGAGGAGGGCGCCGAGGCTCTGCGCGCGGCCGTCGGAGACAATGCGCCGGCGCCCTGAAGGGCCGTGGTTCGAGGTCGACGCCCATCGCGCGAAACCGTAGCATCGGGGCCGTACGCATCATGGACGCTCAAAAGGGAACGATCGGGGAATATGGCGCACGTCGACAGGGCACCTCGAAAAGCAGTCAACCTGCTCATCCGCTTGAACTACCCGAGTGAGGCCGCGTTCGCGGTGCAGTACGCGACCAACCTCAGCTCGGGCGGCATGTTCATACGGACCCGCGAGCCCAAGCCGCTCGGGGCCCGCCTGCAGTTCCGCGTCGAGCTCGCCGACGGGGCGCGCGTGCTCCGGGGCACGGCGACCGTCGCCTGGATCCGCGGCCCGAACGACCCCAAGGGCCCGGCCGGCATGGGCGTCCGCTTCGAAGAGCTCGACGCCGCGAGCCGCAGCCTTGTCGACCGAATCGCCAAGGGCAAAGAGCTCCGCTCTGCCGAGGCGCCGGCAACGCCGCCTGAAGCCCCTGCCCCGGGCGCCCCCTCGCCTGCTCCCAAGCTGCCGGCCGAGGAGCCTGCGAAGGCGACGCCCCCGCCTGTCGCCGAGGCCCCCGTCGGGGAGGGCGAGGAGGAGGAGGGCCTCGATCTCAACCGGCTGATCGCCGACACCCTCGCCGACATGCCTGAGCCGCCTCCGACCGGACCGATCTCGTTGGCCGGGCCTGAGGTCAAGCCAGGCACTGCCTCCCCCGAGGCCCAGCCCGTACGCTTGGAGGCCGAAACGCCGTTGGAGGAGGCGGCCCGGGCCGCCGCGCCTGCCCGAGCGGTCGCTGTCACTCCGACCAAGCTTGCGGCGCCGGTCGCTCCGGTCGAGGGGGATGGCGGCATCGAGCTCGAGCTCGAACCTTCGCGAGCCGCCGAGCAGCCGCCCCAGGCCTCGCGCGAGGTCGAGCTCGAGATCGAGCTGGAGCGACCAGGGGGCGACGAGCAGCCTGGTGGGGGCCTCGACCTCGACGGCGTCGACCTCGACCAGGCGCTCGTCATCCCGACCGTGCCCGCGCCCGTCTCTGCTCCGCGCGCGGGTCCACCTGCCGCCCCGTCGCAGGCGCCTGCCGCACCTACCGCTCCTCCTGCCTCACCAACGGCCGTTCTCACCCCGTCAACCGCGCCGGCGGCCCGTCCGGCTCCTGCCCCAGTCGCGACCCCGGCCACCACCCCACGTGCCTCGCTCACGGCACCGGCCAGCCCGCCCTCTCCACCCGCGCAGCCTGCGGCACCAGGGGCGCCGGCGCAGGGCGCCCAAGCTCTCCCCTCGATTCGGCGGGCGCCGAGCGTTGTGCAAGCTGCGGCCGAGAGGCCGGTCATCCTCCAGGCATCCTCGGCGGTCGCCAAGGCGGCAGAAGCTTTGGCGCTCGCTTCGGTGAAGAGGCCGGTCTTTCTCGCGCCCCCGGCGACCATCGAGGGGAAGGGTCCCATCATCGGCATCGACCTGGGGACGACCAACTCGTGCGTCGCCGTCTTCTCGAAGGGCAAGCCGACCGTCCTCCGCTCCAAGGAGGGTTACTGGACGATCCCCTCGGTCCTCTCGGTGACCCAGCAAGGCAAGGTGTTGGTCGGTCACCGCGCCAAGCAGCAGCTCATCCTCAACCCCGGCCGGACCATCTACGGAGCCAAGCGGCTGGTGGGACGCGACTTCCAGAGCGCCACCGTCCAGCAGGTCCGCTCGCGCTCGCACTACGAGATCATCCCTGACGACGCCGGGCGCGCGGCCGTCAGGCTGGGGAACAGCGCCATCACCCTCGAGGAAGCGCAGGGGCTGGTGCTGCGCGAGTGCAGAGAGATGGCAGAGCAGGAGCTGGGCACCAAGGTGGAGCGCGCGGTCGTGACCTGCCCCGCCTACTACTCGGAGCCCCAGCGCGAAGCCGTCAGAAGGGCGGGGGCGCTGGCCGGCCTCAAGGTCGAGCGAATCCTCAATGAGCCGACGGCCGCCGCCCTGGCCTTCGGCGTGAACAAGGAGCTGTCCAAGAAGATCCTCGTCTACGACCTGGGCGGCGGCACCTTCGACGCCACTGTCCTGCGCATCGACTCCAACGTCTTCGAGGTCCTGGCGACAGGGGGCGACATCTTTCTGGGCGGCACCGACTTCGACAACCAGATCGTCGACTTCCTCCTGGAGTCGCTCAAGGACCAGCCCGGCTTCGACCTGAAGGCCGACGCGGTGCTGCTCTCGCGCGTCACCGAAGCCGCCGAGCACGCCAAGGTGGTGCTCTCCGAGCGGACGAGCCACGAGGTCCACGTCCCCATGCTGATGATGAGCAAGGACGGCAAGCCCGTGGACCTGCGCCGCACCATCACCCGTGCCGACCTCCAGCGGCTGGTCGGCGACCTGGTGGACAAGACCATCGAGGTCGTCCATGACGTGCTGCTCGACGCCAAGCTCTCGGCCAAGGACATCGACGAGGTGATCCTGGTTGGCGGGCAGAGCCGGATGCCGCTGGTCCGCGAGAAGCTGGCCGGGGTGTTCAAGAAGCCCGCCCACGCCAGCGTCAACGCCGACGAGGCGGTGGCGCTGGGAGCGGCGATCTGCGCCTCCACGATCGACAAGGTCTGCAGCGTGGTGCTGATCGACGTGGTGCCGATGACCATCGGCCTGGGGCTCACCGGCGGCGGCTTCCGCCGGGTGATCGAGCGGAACACGCCCCTCCCAGCACAGCGCTCCTTCAACGCGCCCACGGTCGAGGACAACCAGACGGTGATGGAGCTCTCCCTCTTCCAGGGCGAGGACACGTCGGTCGCCGGCAACGAGTACCTCGGCACGGTGCGCATCGAGGGGATTCCGCCGGCGCCCAAGGGAGCCGCCAAGGTGGCGGTCACGGTCAAGCTCGACAGCGAGTGCGTGCTCCACGTCGAGGCGCTCGAGCTGGCCACCCGCAAGCGAATCCAGACGACGCTGGCCACCCGCTACAGCCCGGAAGAGCTGCAGAGGCAGCTCGCCATCAGCAAGGAGAAGGTGGCCGAGGTCGAGGCCCGGCGAGGCAAGGACCTGGAGAAGCGCGCAGGGCGCTTCTGGGGCTTCCTGAAGAAGATGGTCGGCAAGACCTGAGGAAGGGCTCCAGCAGGTTTGCGCAGAGGAGACTTCCCGATCTGTCGGATCCCACCAGCACCGTGATGGGCTCAAGCTCGATGGTCTGGGGCGCACCGAAGCTCTTGAAGCTTTCAAGGATGCAGCCAGGCCTCAGACCGCAGGGCCCAGGACAAGCCATGGCTTTTGCTTGAGCCTGGCTTCGCGCTCCTGGGGCTCGAGGTCGGGGCGCAGCCTCCGGCCACGGCGCTCGGTTTCGGCTTTCCCTGCCAAGAATCGACTGAGGCCAACCTAATCCGTTGATCTTCATGGACATTCGAAGGCGTGCCTGATTCCAACA
>JACRCT010001130.1 GCA_016218885.1 Deltaproteobacteria bacterium
CTCCGAGGCGCGCAGATCCATCTCCGCGCTCAGCCAGGTCCCAGGGGTCGAGGTGAGGGTCATCACCATCCCGCCATGGTCGGGCGGAGAGATCCCCTTCGCTCGCGTTTGCCACTCCAAGTACCTCGTCGTCGACGGACGCGCTTCCTGGGTCGGCACCAGCAACTGGGAGGGCGACTACTTCCTCAAGAGCCGCAACGTGGGAGTCATCGTCGAGGACGCGGCGTTCACCGAGCGGCTGACCCGGGTGCTCGACCATGCCTGGGACAGCCCCTACTCCAAGGTCCTGGAGCCCATGACCCGGGAGGAGCCGCCGCCCAAGCCCTGGAAGCCCAAGGGCCCCCCCGAGGCCGAGCAGGAGTATTGACGCACCAGGACGATCCCGGTTCGACCCGCCTCAAGGGTCGATGGTGCCGGCGACCTGGGCCAGCTCAGCGAGGCTGGCGATGGTGAGATCCGGCGGTGGCATGGCCGGCTGGTGGTGGCCGCCCTTGCGCTGCAGGAGCACGCCGTACATCCCGGCGGCGCGTGCGCCCTGCACGTCCCAGGGGGCGGTGGAGACGAAGGCGATCTGCTGAGGCTGCAGCCCGAGCGAGAGGGCGACGTGCCGATAGGGCTCCGGAAAGGGCATCCAGCGTCGGGTCTGGTCGATGGACTCGACCTCTTCCACGAGCCCCTCCATGCCGGCTCGTGCCAGAAGCGTCTGGGCGCCCTCCTTGGCTTCAAGGGTGAGCAGGACCCGCCGGGTATTCGCCACCTTGAGCTGGTCGAGCGCCACCTTGGCGTCCTTGAATGCCGCAAGCGCGTAGACCCCGGACACTACCTCGGCGACCTGCTCGTGCTGCGGCCTCTTCCCCTGCTCGGCGATGAGGGTGAGCAGGGCGCTCGAGGCGATCTCCTGGAAGGGTTTGAAGGTCCCGCTGGCGCATAGGGCGATGCCGTCGCGCGCGGTGCGGGCGAGCCAGACCTCCAGCTCGCGTGAAGGCAGCCCCAAGGCGAGAAGCCGCTCGCGCAGCGGCTCGAGGTCAAACAAGGTCCCGAAGGGATCGAAGACGACTGCCGCGGCGCGCAAGGTGGACCTCCCAGCCTGAGAGAGAGGGCATTCTAGCTCGTTGGCAGGCCTTGGCGTGCGCCCGGAAAGGGTCCCCGCGATTGCCGGCCGCCGCGGGCAGCTGGCATGCTCGCGCGCATGAGAGCGAACCGCTTGCTGTCGCCGCTGATCCTGGTCGCGTCGCTGGTCGCCTGCGCTCACGGCGTGCCCGGGACCGCGGCCGTTCGCGGGCAGGCGCCCCGGGTCGTGGTGGAGCTCGTCAAGCTCGGCGCGTCGCAAGAGCAGGCATGCGAGCGCATCGCCCATCGTGAGGTCAAGGACCGCACGGGCACCGCGCTGGCCGCCGGGATGCTGGCGGGCGACTACGAGGCCCTGGCCCAGGTGGCCCAGGAGCAGCACGTCACGGTCACCTTTCGCTCGGGAAACCCCGCCTGCCTGCCTCACCTGTTCGCCGGAGTGCAGTCCAAGCCCCACGAGATCCTGCAGAAGACCTGGGACGCTGTGAACCTCAGACCGCAGGACCAGCATCTGGCCGGGCTCGTCTCCGACCAGCTCAAGAAGCCTCCCCAGGATGTCGTCATCGACACGCCCCAACTCACCCTCAAGGACGGCGAGCCCGTGACCTGCGACTACGACCTGATGGATCTCATCGAGGACGACGGCGGGCGGGTCCCAGGCGAAGGCTCGCGCGATCTCCGGGTCCGCGCGGCCCTCAACGCGCGGCTTCCTCCGACCCCCCGCGGCCACCGCGACCGGGTCATGCACGGCGCGCAGACGGCCTATCGGGACTACCTCGCGCAGCACGCCGGGGAGCGAGAGCTGTTCTCCCTCTACAAGCCCGAGGCCCCCCTGACGGCGATGGGCTCCGAAGGACGCGGCTGGCGCCTCGAGACCGTGGAGGACGTCCTCAACTTCTACCGGTGCCGTGGGGTCGGCCTTCCTGCCGAGTGGGACGTGGTAGGACTAGCGCAGGACGGCTCTCTCGCGCCTCTCTAGATGGGCCGGGGAGCACGACGCTCCAAGGCTCAGTCGTCCTCTACGAAAGGCTCGAGGAGGACCGGGATTCCCGCCGTCCGCAGAATCTCGGCCATCTGTCTGGCGCCGCTCTCGTTCCAGGAGTGGACGACCACCTTCGCAGGGCGAAGCTCCGCCGCGACGCTCCCAGCGATGAAGCGAGCGACGTCGAGACCCGTCTTGTTCAACTCCGACGGCTCGACGGCTCGGAAGTCCTCGAGGTCGTGGTCGAGGTAGACGACGTCGAAGCGCGTGGTCGAGAGGGCGGTGAGCGCCTCGTCGTGGCCGTGAACGTGCCGGATCTCCTCGTCCGGGAGGCGGCGCGCGAAGCAGTCGTGGCGGTAGGCGTCGTCGTCGAGGAAGAGGACTCTCATGAGGGCCCAGGGAGGAGCCAGCTCGGGAGCTCGAGGCTCTCGAGGCGCGGGGCTATTGTGGCACGTACCGCTCCCGGTCCGGGAGAGACAGGGTCGCCGCCGACGCGGGCGAATAGGAGAGCTCGCGGCCGCGCCGGGCGCAGCGGAGCAGCAGCGCTCCTCGGCTCATGTCCCCAAGCCCGAGGAAGGCGCGCGGGTAGAGCAGGCGGTCGCCGAAACAGGGCGCGAGGACCTCGAGGTACTTGCCGGTGGCCAGGCTGCCTAGCAGGACGGCTTCGCCGGGACCGAGCGCTTGCCTGAGAGCGAGCGCGTCCCTCATGACTGGAGCCCGGTAGCGTCGCTCGGCGGGGTCGACGTCCACCGTGGCGAATTCGCGGAGCAGCGGCAGGCCGACAGGTGTGCTCGTTGGCAACAGCCCTCGCGTGGGCGTGATCACCAGGGCCGAACAGGCGGCAAGGCCCGTCGGTGGCCGCGCAAACGCCAGGGCGTAGGCGAGCTTGCCGCGAAAGTAGAGCCCGCTCAGGAAGGCGAATACCTCGCCGAGCGGCGCGTCCGCCGAGGATCGTAGGCGGCGAGCCAGGGGGAATTCCGCCCGGGCCGAGAGCAGGACCTCGGCTCGCTTGCCCGAGCACCTCGCGGGCGAGAGAAGAAAGACCCGCGATGGGGACCTTGAAGGCGCGGACACCGGAAACCTTCGACGGCCAATCCGCTGCTTGGCCGTGACCCTGGAATTTGGCAATCTCGCCACACCAAGAGGAGCTCCCATGGCCGCGGAGGGGTCGTCAGCCCAGCAGACGGCGCTCGCCGCGGACCGGGAGAAGCGCCTCGTCGCCCTCAGCTCGGTCCTCGCTGCCGTCCTGCTCACCAGCCTGAAGATCGTCGTCGGCGTCACGACGGGGAGCCTCGGCATCCTCTCCGAGGCCGCCCACTCCGGGCTGGATCTCGTGGCCGCGGTCGTCACCCTCTGGGCCGTCCGCGTGGCCGGCCAGCCGGCGGACCGGGAGCACACCTACGGGCACGGCAAGTACGAGAACCTGTCGGCTCTCTTCGAGACGCTGCTGCTGCTCGCCACCTGCGTCTGGATCTTCTACGAGGTGGTGCAGCGCCTCTTCTTCTCCCAGGTCCACGTGGACGCGAGCCCCTGGGCCTTCGCGATCATGGCCGTGTCCATCGTCGTCGACTGGTCGCGCTCGCGGGCGCTGGCGCGGGTCGCCAAGAAGTACCAGAGCCAGGCGCTGGAGGCCGACGCGCTCCACTTCTCCACGGATGTCTGGTCCTCGGCGGTCGTCATCGCGGGCCTGGGCGCGGTCTTCCTTTCCGAGCGGCTCGGGCTGCCCTGGCTCGCCAAGGCTGACGCAGTGGCCGCTGCGGCCGTGGCGGGCATCGTGGTCTGGGTCAGCGTGCGCCTGGGCAAGAAGACCATCGAGGACCTGCTCGACGCCGTCCCCTCGGATCTCCCGGAGAGGGTGGCCGCCGCCGCACGCGTCTTGGGGGTCATCGACGTGCGCAAGGTGCGTCTGCGTCGCAGTGGCCCCGAGGTCTTCGCCGACGTCACCCTGACCGTGGGCCGCGACACCCCCTTCGAGAAGGCCCACGACATCGCCAGCGAGGCCGAGGCCGCCATTCGTGCCTGCGTCCCGGGCGCGGACGTCGTGGTCCACACCGAGCCGGCTTCGTCGGGCCAGGAGGGTCAGCTCACCGCCATCCGGCTGCTCGCGAGCCGCCATGGCCTGGGGGCCCACGCCATTCGCCTCTATCAGAATGGAAAGCGGCTCTCGGTCGAGCTGCACCTGGAGGTGGACGAGCGGCTCATGCTGGGCGAGGCGCATGACAAGGTCACGGCCTTCGAGCGCGCCCTCCACGAGGAGCTAGCCGGGCTGGACAGGGTGGTGAGCCACATCGAGCCGACGGGCGACGTCTCGGCCGTGCGGCACCCTGCCCCCGAGGATGAGCTTCCGGTCCGGCGAGCGCTGGAGCACTTGTGCTCCGAGAGCGGGCTGAGCTTCGACCCCCATGAGGTGAAGGTGCAGCGGGTCGCCGGCGAGCTTGCGGTCTCATTCCATTGCGCGATGGATGCCCAGACCTCCATCGCCGCCGCCCACCAGCTCACAGAGTTGATGGAGAAGGGCTTGCGCGAGCGCGTGCCCAACCTGGGGCGAGTGACCATCCACGTCGAGCCGCCCGAGGACAGGTTGGAGTCCTGATAGGCGCGGCCCGGACGAACCCGCTTGCTGACCGCGCGGCTCGGACACGACCCGCGCGAGCGAAAAAACGTCTATTGGGTCTCGAGGATGAAGCCGCCGCCCACCACCCGGTCGCCCTCATAGAGGACCGCCGCCTGTCCCGGTGTCACGGCGCGCTGCGCCATCTCGAAGCTCACCTGGGCGATCGCGCCCGCCTCGCTCTGCTCTTGGGAAACCCGGGCAGGGACGGCGTGATGTCGTGACCTGATCTGGACCTGGCAGCGTTCGGGGAGCGGGTGATCACGGGCGCCGGCGAGCGCCACCCTCATCCCACGGGCCAGCAGGTCGTCGGGGCTCCGGGTGACTACGACCTCCGACGACTCCGGCCGCAGCGCACAGACGAACGCCCGCCCGCCCAGCGAGAGCCCCAGGCCACGGCGTTGGCCCAGCGTGAAGCGGTGCAGCCCCTCGTGGCGGCCGAGCTCGCGTCCCTGCGCGTCCACCACCCGGCCCGGCCGCGCGGGAGCGTCGAACCGCTGGCGCAGCGACTCGGCGAACCCATCCTCGCTGGTGTCGAAGCAGGCGTCCTGGCTCTCCGGGCGCTCCGCGGTCGGCAAAGCGAGCTCGCGGGCCAGGGCGCGGACCTCCTTCTTGGTCAGCGCGCCCAAGGGAAGCAGCGTCGAGGCGAGCTGCTCCTCCTCGAGCGAGAAGAGGAAGTAGGACTGGTCCTTGGCGGGGTCGAGGCCGCGCAGCA
>JACRCT010001131.1 GCA_016218885.1 Deltaproteobacteria bacterium
CACCGGCACCATGCGCAGGCAGACCGGGCAGCTGCGTCCCACGAACTCCACCATCGATTGGCGGGTGACGATCTGCTGGCCTCCTGCTTCGCCCACTGCTGCCTCGCTGGGCAGCGCGCAGGAGCCGCCCCCTGTTCGACCCCCATCGGCAGCCCCGGTGGTGCAGGCGGCGGCAGTCGCGGCTGCCTTTTCCACATCCGCGGCGAGCGGCCTTTCGTGGAGAGGGGCAGGGGAGGAGGCGGCGGCGAGCGAGGCGGTCTGCTTGTCCGCCGCGCTGGAGGGCGCCAACAGGCCGAGATTGTCGGTGAGCAACAGCAGGCCGACGATCGCGAGCAAGGCACCGGTGGTGATCTCGATCGGCCGCATGAACCGGGTGGCGCCGGTCAGCCACTTGAGCGCGAAGGGGGCGATGGCCCCGCCGATGATCAGGGGAAGTGCGAGCCCCAAAGCGTAGATCGCCAGATACAGCCCGCCGACGGCGGGCTGGGAGGTCGAGGCCGCCGTGAAGGTGAGGACCGAGCCCAGGACAGGCCCGATGCAGGGGGTCCATCCCAGCCCGAACGCCGCGCCGGTGAGGAAGGCGCCGAGCATCGTCCCGCTGCGCACCTTGGCGAGGCCGGGGCGCACGTCGCGCTCCAGCCAGGGGATCTGCAGCACGCCCAGGTACTTGAGCCCGAACAGGAACACCGCGAGCCCCCCCAGCTGCAGCAGCAGGGCGCGGTGGGCCACGAAGGCGCGCCCCAGCTGGGTGGCCGCCATCCCCAGGAGCGTGAAGACCAGCCCCAGCCCCAGGGCGAACGCCGTCGCCGCCAGCACGGTGCGCCCCATGCGGCTTCCCGCTTTGAGCTCGCCCACCGATGCCCCGGCCAGAAGACCGAGGTAGACCGGCGCCAAGGGGAGCACGCAGGGGGATGCGAACGTCAGCAGGCCGGCGGCGAAGACACCGAGGAGGTCCAGGTTCATGGGCGCGTTCTCTTGAGTCTCAGAGCCAATGGGGAGACGGAGGATTCATCGGAGAACCCCCCTTTTCGGGAGCCCTGATAGATTCGCCCCATGACTTTCCCGACCTCTCCTCTGCTCGAGCGAATCCGCAACGCAGTCATCGGCGACGACCAGGTGATGCAGGGGCCCTATGGGCCGCGGCGGATGACCTACGCCGACTACACCGCCTCCGGGCGCGCCCTCTCGTTCTTGGAGGACTTCCTGCGTCAGGAGGTCCTTCCGCGCTACGCCAACACCCATACCGAGTCGAGCGGCACCGGGCTGCAGACCACTCGCCTGCGCGAGGACGCCCGGCGCATCGTCCGCGACGCGCTGGGCGGCGACGACGACGTCGTGGTGCTCTTCTGCGGCTCCGGGTCCACCGCGGCCATCGACAAGATGGTCCGCCTCCTAGGGCTGCGGCTGCCCTGCCAGCTGGAGGATCGCTACCACCTCTCCGAGCGGATCCCCGCCGATGAGAGGCCGGTGGTCTTCATCGGGCCCTACGAGCATCACTCCAACGAGCTGTCGTGGCGGGAAACCATCGCCCAGGTGGTGACCATTCCCGAGGACCGCGACGGGCACATCGACCTCGCGGTGCTGGAGGAGGAGCTGCGCAGCCACGCCGGCCGGCCTCTCAAGATCGGCTCGTTCTCCGCGGCCTCCAACGTCACGGGAATCGTCTCCGACACCGACGCCATCGCCACCCTGCTGCACCGCTACGGCGCGCTCTCCTTCTGGGACTACGCCGCCGCCGGGCCCTACGCGAGCATCGACATGAAGCCGCGCGAGCCGGGGCGCGAGCTGGCGTACAAGGACGCCGTCTTCCTCTCGCCGCACAAGTTCATCGGCGGGCCCGGGACCCCCGGCGTGCTGGCGGCCCGGCGCGCGCTGCTCACCAATCGGGTCCCCACCGTTCCGGGTGGAGGCACGGTGGCCTACGTCAACCCCGTCGAGCACCGCTACCTCGAGGACGTGGTGCAACGCGAGGAGGGGGGAACGCCCGCCATCGTGGAGTCGATCCGCGCGGGGCTGGTCTTCCAGCTCAAGCAGGCGGTGGGCACTCGCCTCATCCGCTCGGCGGAGGAGCACTTCCTGCGGCGGGCGGTCGAGGCCTGGTCCAAGAACCCGGCGATCGAGATTCTCGGCAATCTCTCCGCGGAGCGTCTCTCCATCGTCTCCTTCGTCATCTCCCGGCCCAATGGCCGCTACCTGCACCACAACTTCGTGGTGTCGCTGCTCAACGACCTGTTCGGCATCCAGAGCCGCGGCGGATGCTCCTGCGCCGGTCCTTATGGCCACCGGCTGCTGGGCATCGACCTCGCGCGCTCGCGCCAGTTCGAGCACCAGATCTCCCGCGGCCACGAGGGCATCAAGCCGGGCTGGGTGCGCGTCAACTTCAACTACTTCATCTCGGAGTCGGCTTTCCGCTACGTGGTGGACGCCGTGGCCTTCGTGGCCGAGCACGGCTGGCGCTTCCTGCCCGACTACCGCTTCGAGCCCGCGACCGGCCTGTGGAAACACAAGGGCGGCCTGGTCGAGCCGCTCCTGCGCCTGAACGACCTGTCCTACGACCCGGCCACTGGTGAGCTGCGCCATCCGCACCATCAGGACCGGGCTCCAGAGTCGGCCCTTCCCGGCGACCTCGATGAGGCCAGGCGCCTGGC
>JACRCT010001126.1 GCA_016218885.1 Deltaproteobacteria bacterium
AAGTAGCGTCGCTAGTAACCGAGCCCCTCCGCTACCGCCGCCAGGAAGCGGGCAACCTGCTCCACCGTCTCGGGGTCGACCTGCTCGGGAGTGTCCTGCTCCGTGTGTGCGACCGTCGAGCTGATGAAGAAGGCGTTCTCCGAGGTCAGAGCGACGGCCGGCACTCCGTTGAGGACGAGGATGCTGTGATCCCCCTGAGGCCATTGGGGGCCTTCGACGAAGCCGACCCGTCCCATGGCGGCCTCGACGATTGGGCGGACCTGCGCCGGGCACTCGTAGAACGAGACCGCGATCCTCTGGCCGGCGAAGCCGGCCCCGTCGACGTTGAAGCCCGACACGATGTTTCCCAGACGCCCCTCGTTCTGGGCCAGCCAGTGCATCTGCCCGGGCACCCCATAGCAGTCCTCGCCGTTGAGCGGGACGAGCTCGATCGTGTGCCGGCCACTGTAGTCGCGCAGCAATTCAGCCAAGCCGAGCAGGGCGCAGACGCCGGCGCCGTTGTCCAATGCCCCTGGCGTCCCGTACTTGGTGTCGATGTGCGCGAAGAAGACGAGCCGCTTGTCCGAGTTGCCACGCTTGCGCGCCAGAAGCTGGGGCGTGGTCGCCGACCTCCGGCGGGAGTCGATGCTGATCGCGACTTCCCGCCCAACGTGGCGGAGCAGGCGCGCGCCGTCCACGTCCTTCAGATAGGCGTTCGGCACGTCGAAGTCGCCGTCCTCGAGGAGGGGGAAGGGATAGGGGCCGCCGGCCAGCTCCGGGTTCTGGCCGGTCGCCGCGATGATGGCCAGCGGCCGGGCGGCCTCGAGAGCCCGGACGATGCGCTGGTGTGACTCGGGGTTGAAGAAGACGAAGTTCTTGGGCATCAGCTGCCCGCTGCAGAGGTCTCCGTGGACCAGGAGCACCTTTGCCTCGAAGCCGCCGCGCTCCAGCTCCTCGACGCTGGCAGCCGCGACCAGGGGAGCGCTGCCGTCGCAAGGACGAGAGTAGGGCCCGGTGCAGAGGTCGTAGACCTCGGAGCCGGCCTCGAGCCGCGAGAGACCGCGCTCCCAGACCAGGCAGGGAAGCTCCGCGGACTCGACCTCGAACCCGAAAGAGGCACAGATGCGCTGGAAGAGCTCGTTGGCGGCGCGGTTTCCCGGCGTGCCCACAGGCCGAGGCTCGCGGCAGAGCTGCGCGAGATGAGTCGTGACCTTCGATGCGAGGGATGCTGTCGGGACGGTTTCCAAGGTTGTGCTCCTTCCTTCAAGGGAAGGCACCACCGTAGTCGGCGCGGCCCGGTGTGGTGGATTACTGGAGGGTTCTTCAAGCGAGCGCTCAGCGCCGACCCTGCTTCATGACGCCGATCTGGCGAAGGATCCGACGAGCGCGGCGCCGGTGCTCCCTCAACGTGGTGAGCCACCGGTCGGTGACATAGACGACGTCAGCGCCAGGAGCGGGGACGTCCAGAGCGCGCTTGAGCCCGCGGAGATTGCCGCGCTCGTACTCGCGGAACATCCGCAGGATCGCCGTGATGCTGTAGCCCGCCGTCCTGAGCGACCGCACGATCGCACCCCGGTGGAGCGCCTCCGCTCGGTAGAGGCAGTAGCCGAGGGAGTCCTTGGCCACGCGCACCAGGCCATTGCGCTCCCAGGAGCGCAGGGCGTCGACGGTCACGTCGAGCCTTCGCGCCGCCTCGCGCCGATGGAGTGGAGCAGCCTCGTCCCCCGCTTTCTCCAGCACGCGGCGATTCGCCCAGTGCCTCAGCTCGCGGCAGGCCTTCTGCGAGCTGGCGTACTCGGCTTCCACGTTCCCGGCGTACACGCGGGCAAGCGCACAGGCCCTACCCCAGTGACCCTTCGCAGCCTCCCTCACCAGCGCGTACACCGGTTCCCCTCCGCCCGGGAATGGCCCGGGCACGGCGATGCGAGCCAGCCGCATCTGCTCCAGGTGCGCCGCGGAGTACTGTCGATAGCCCTTGGGCGTGCGCGGGATGGGCGGGAGCAGCCCCCACTCCTCGTAGAGGCGCACCGTGTTCGCGTGCACCCCGACCGCTCGGGCGATCGTGAAGACGGTGTAGGGAGGTGAACCACGGCGCATGACGTGTCTCTTCGGGCCACTGGAGCCAGGTCGTGCACTCCGTCCCCTCCCGCATCTCTTCCGAGGCCCCGTCCGCGCCCGCCTCGTCTATCGACGCTCCACTCTCTTCTCCAGCTCGGCCAGCGGGATCTGCGCCGCCACCGGCCTTCCATGCGGGCAGCGGGTGTTGAAGTCGATGGCGTCGAGCGCGTCGAGCAGGGCGCGGCTCTCCTCCTGCGAGAGCGACTGATGGGCACGCACCGCGGAGTGGCACGCCATGCTGGCCAGGACCTCCTCCATCGCAGACTCGAATGCCCTGCCCTTCTCCACCTGCATCAGCTCCCCGGCGAGGTCGGTCAAGAGCACGCGGTAGTCGCAGCCCACCAGCGGCGCAGGGACGGCCTTGAGCGCGAAGGTCGTGCCGCCGAAAGGCTCGGCATCGAACCCGACCTGGCGCACCTCCTCGAGGTGGTCGGCCAGCACCCGCGCCTCGGCGAGCGGCAGGTCCACCGAC
Source organism: Deltaproteobacteria bacterium (assembly GCA_016218885.1). GTDB lineage: Bacteria > Myxococcota > Myxococcia > Myxococcales > UBA5297 > JACRCT01. The sequence continues at coordinate 2,570 of JACRCT010001126.1, forward strand.
GCGGGGAACAGGAAGCTCTGCAGCTGGGGTTTGCGCGAGCGAAAGGCCTCGCGCAGCTGGTGGAAGCGCAGCCGCTCGTGCGCCGCGTGCTGATCGATGACCACCAGCTGCGGCCCGGGCGCCTCGCACACCAGGTAGGTCCGCGCGAACTGGCCGATCACCCGCAGGGTGTGGAAGAAGCCCGGCGGCGGGATCTCGTCGGCGCGGGGAGGGCCGCCCTGCATCCCCATCCCCATGGCAATCAGCGGCGCAATGGGCACGCCACCGAAGGGCATCGAGAGAGGAACGGGTCCCGAGTCGCGCTGCGGCAGCGAGGCTGAGTAGCCGCCCGCCGTCTCGGAGGCAGGCGCCCCGGCGAAGGACGAATCGGTCGCGGTGCCTCCCTGCGGCCCGGCGGCGGCGTGGCGGCGCGCGGTGAGCCAGGGCGAGCGGCGCAGCGCCCCCTGGACCGCGTGGAAGACCGCCTCGAACGTGGCCCGCGAGTCGGTGAAGCGCACCTCGAGCTTCTGGGGATGGACGTTGACGTCGACCTCCTCGAAGGGCACCTCGAGGAAGAGCACCGCCGCGGGCTGCCGGCCCGGCATCATGGCGTCGGAGAAGGCGCGCTGGATGGCGGCGATGAGCCCGCGATCGCGCACGTAGCGGCCGTTGACGAAGGTGTAGATGCCGCGCGCGGTGGAGAGGGTGTAGTCGGGGGAAGCGACGAAGCCCCTGACGCGAGTGCCGCCGAGCCGCCCGTCGACCTCCACCAGGTGCTCGAAGACCTCCTTGCCCAGGGCCGCGGCGATGCGCTCGCGAGGATCCTGCTGCGCAGCGGGAGCGCTGAGGTTCTGCCGCCCACCGGAGACCAACGTGAAGCCGACCTCGGGGCGGGCCAGCGCCAGGCGAATCACTGCCTCCGAGGCGTGCCCGGCCTCGGTCTCGGCGCGCTTGAGGAACTTGCGTCGGGCGGGGGTATTAAAGAACAGGTCCTCGATCAGGACGCTGGTCCCCACCGGCGCGCCGATCTCCTCGATGCGGTCGATGCGCCCGCCCTCGACCACGACCCGAGTGCCGACGTCGCTGGTCGGCTCCCGAGTGGTGAGCGTGAAGCGCGACACCGAGGCGATGGCCGGCACCGCCTCGCCACGGAAGCCGAGGGTGGCGATGCGGGTCAGACCCTCGGCATCGACGAGCTTGCTGGTGGCGTGGCGCTCCAGGCAGGTGCGGGCGTCCTCGGCGGACATGCCGTGGCCGTCGTCGACGATGAGGATGCGGCTCAGCCCGCCATCGCCGAGCTCGACCCGTACGACGCGGGCCCCGGCGTCGAGGCTGTTCTCGCACAGTTCCTTGACCACGGAGGCCGGGCGCTCCACGACCTCGCCGGCGGCGATCTGGTTGACGAGCTGCTCGGGGAGGACTCGGATCTTGCCCACGGAGCCGACGGTACACCGGAGGCCTTTTACCCGGAAGCGTCAGTCACAGATGGTCGGAGTCGTCTCGGGGGACCTGATCGTTGGGCCGGGCAGTGATCTCGCGCTCCTCTTCGCCCTCGCGCACTTCTGTGAAGAGGCGGACCTGATCCGGCTGGATGTCCTCGCCGGCGGCTTCGTCCTCGATGGGCTTGCAGCCATCGAGCTCCGAGCCGTACCAGTCGGCGCCGTTGCCGGCGTCGCCGAATTCGGCCTCATCGTAGGTGGCGTCGTGCCCGGTCAGGGGCAAGGTGCGCTCTTCGCGGATGGGCCCCTTGTCTGTCGGAAGCAGCGGGATCTGCGGCCTACCCCTGCGAGTCTCTTTCGCCATGGGAAGCCTCCTTCGCCCCTCTCACTGGTTACGACAGCCAGGAGGGGGCGAAGCTTCCCGAGGTCATCCACTCGAGGTCGGCGGCAAGGCAGCTAATGAGGCAGGAACCTCCTCGCCTCGTCGGCGTGCTTGCCCTTGGGGAACTCGTCCAGGTAGTGGCGATAGGCCCAGGTGGCCTTCACGTCGTTGGCCGCCCCGCGGTAGCAACGAGCCAGGAAGACCCAGGCTCGCTCACGGAAGTTGAGGTCCTGGTCCTCGTGGATGTCCTCGAGGTCGTTCTCGAGCTTCTCGATGTACTCGGCGCACCTGCCCTTGTCCGCGGCGTAGTCGAACTGGTTCATCCGGCCCTCGGTGCTCGTCAGGCCTCTCAGGGGCTCGGGCTGCGGCTTCTCTTGTGAAAGGGGCTGGGCAGGCAACGGCTTGAGGCCCAGCGGATCTGCGGCCGGGCTGGCCACAGGCTCAGGAGCAGGCGTTGGAGGAGGCAGGGGCGCGGCATCCACCACGGCCACGGGCTGTCGCGGCATCGTGGGCCGGGGCTTCTTCACCTCGGCGAGCGCCACCTCGACCCCCAGGTCACCCAGCTCGGACCGGTCGACCTGAGTGAGGCCGCTCGGCAGGGTCTCGCTCCTCGCGCGATCGATGAGCAGTCGCTCTCCGGCCCTCACGGGCTTGTCCGTCCCGTCGGGCAGCTCGACCAGCACCTTGCCCTCGGCCACCGCGACGTCGATTCGGCCCTCCGTCAGCCCGACGGTGAAGGCGGTACCGACCACCCGCACCTTGGCCCCTTCGGCCTCCACCACGAACGCCTTGCGCGCGACGTGGGCCGCCTGCACCGCCACCCTGCCCTTCCTCAGGACCAGCCCCACCTCGTCCTTGGCCGCGCGCTGCAGCTCGAGGTCCGAGGCGGAGGCGACCCGCACCCGGCTGCCTTCCGGCAGCTTGAAGATGGCCTTGCCCGACGCCGTAGTGCGCACCGCCGAGCCGGCCTTGAGATCCTCCCCCTGCTTGACCAGCTGCTCCTTGCCGTCCACGAAGACCAGGGCGCCCTCAGCCGTCTCCACCTCGCTGGGGGTGGGAAGCGGATTGATGAGCGCGAAGGCACTCGAGTCGACCTTCTGCCCGCGGCTGCCGACGGCCATCACCGCGACGACCAACGCCACCGCGCCAGCGCCCAGCGCCCAGGCCATGGGCCAGGTCCAGCCGCGCTCCAGGCGAGCGAAGCGGCGCTCCACCGCGCCGTGGATGTCGTCGTCGGCGCGACGCCAGTCGACTTGGGGCGGGACCGTCACGGCGAGGCTGAGGACCTCGCGCGTAGCCTGGATGGCCTCGAGCTCCTGGCGACAGGACTCGCAGCCCGCCAGATGCTGCTCGAGTTGCCCGCGCGCCTCGGCGGCGAGCTCGCCCGCGGCGAAGCCCCACAGGGCCGAACGCTCAGAGCACGCCATGTGCACCTCCTGCCTTCCCGTCTCGCGGCGCCTTGAGGAGCCGCTGCATCGCCTCATGGAACTCCAGCCGCGCGTGATGCAGGCGGGAGCGCACGGTGTTGGGAGAGGTCCCCACGGCCTCGGCGATCTCCTCGGGGCCCATCCCACACAGCTCGTGGTAGACGAACACGATCCTCTTCTTCGACGTCAAGCCCTCCAGCGCAGCCTCGATCAGCCGGGCCGCCTCGCGCCGCGAGGCCTCACCCTCCGGGCCGGTGGAACTCGGGGCCGGCTCCGGCTCGGGAAGCTCCGCCATCACATCCTCGGGGCGCCGGCGCCGCCAGCGCAGGTGCATCAGGGCCACGTTCGCGCACACCCTATAGAGAAAGGTGCGGAAGCGCGCCTCGCCTCGAAAGGACTTCACCGCCGTCAACAGGCGCAGATAGGTCTCCTGCAACAGGTCCTCGACGTCAGCGCGCCTCCCCACCAGATGGAACAGGGTGCGTGCGGCCTCGTCCCGGGTGAGCAGGTACAGCTGGTCGAAGGCGGCGAGGTCGTTCTGGCGGATCCGATCCACCAGCGAGCGCAGCAGCGCCTCTCGCTGGTCGGCAGCGTTCCCCTGGGGTGCGGGGCTGAGCGGGACGACGGACAGCGGCACGCGGGGCCCTCCGATAGCGGCGGCGCTCGGCGCGCCCTGACCGACCACCACCTTCAGCCGGGGCTCCGACTGTAGATCGACCGATGGCGTTTCGCGATGGACTAGCTTGAGCACCGGTTCGTCTCCAAGTGGCCTTGCAACGACTTAGTTCCCACTCGCTTGGAAGACGATCAAAACGGGGCCTCCCGCCGGAGGATTTTTCTCCTGATCACGGCCACTTGGTAGCGAAGCTCAGCCGATCCGCACTCGGGCTTCCTGCCTCGCCCTTCCCGCAGAGTCGTTCGGGCGATCGCCACCCTGCCTACCAGAGAGTGGATGCCATCTTGACGGTGGGCTTGGGGCGAGATGCTGGCGGCTGAAGCCGCGCCTGAGGTTGCCAAGCCTGCTTCGCAGGCTCGAAATCGCGGGGAAGAAGCGGGCAGGCAGAAGCCGTTTCACGACCGGACGGCCGTCAGTCCGCGCAGGCGGGCTTGGCAACCTCAGGCGCGACTTCAGTCGCCGGCAGTCTTCGATGCCCCCGGTTCCGCCACTCTCGCGTTGATCGCTTCTTCGAGCCCGAGCAACCAACCGCTCGAACTCGACACGCTGCCTGACCGCGTAGGAGGAGGAACCGCAATGCCCCGTTCGCTCGTCATCGTCGTTGGCGCACTCGCCGCGCTCTCGCTCTCCGGCTGTATCTACAACTATGACGGCTGCGAAGACGCCAATTGCTACCCGCCTTTGACGGGCGAGTGCGATCACACCGACCAGTGCGACATGGGCTCTCGTTGCCAAGGCAGGGACTGCTCGACGAGCCTCTCCTGCACCTCCGCCACCGACTGCGACGACGGCGAGTCCTGCCTGCACGGCTACTGCCATGCCGAATGCCAGGAGAACCGCGACTGCCACTCAGGCGAGTACTGCGTGAAGGGCTCCTGCCGCCTGACGCCCTCCGACGCCCGCACCTGCAGCGTCGCCGCCCAGTGTGCGCGCGGCGAGATGTGCATCAACGGCATCTGCTCCCTGCTCTGCTCCTCCGACGCCGACTGCGGGACGGACCAGTACTGCAAGGACCTGTTCTGCACCCCCATCGAGACGGTCTCGACCGACGGCGGCGTGCCGGCCCCGACCGACGGCGGCGTCGTCGTGACGCCCCCCGACGCCGGAACCCCGATCTGCCGGCTCAACAGCGACTGCGGCGCCGGTCTCTTCTGCATCAACGCCGAGTGCCGGCTCGGCTGCTCTTCTGACACCGAATGCCCCGCCAGCCAGATGTGCAAGCTGGGCATCTGCCAGGTGCGGCCCCCCGCCGAGTGCAGCACCGGTGCCCAGTGCCAGGCCGGCATGGACTGCGTCGACGGCGCCTGCAAGACCCGCTGCTCCACTGGTGGCCAGTGCCGCTCGGGCGAGATCTGCAAGCTCGGCTACTGCACCGAGGGCTCCGGGGGCACCTGCGTGACCAACTGTGATTGCCCGCCGGCCGAGCGCTGCGTCGCAGGAGCCTGCCAGCCTTAAACGAGTCGATCGTCGTCCTCCCTCTCTTCGGCCCTCGGACGACGGGGCGCGGCCGGATGGTCCGGCCGCGCCTGTTCTCTTTGCGGGGCTTGATCTGCAGGGCAGTTGGCGCGAAGGTCCCGGCCCCGCGGGGAGGCCGGAGGTCGTAGGTCCTTGGAGAACGAAAGCGTCACCCCGCGCCGCCGTCGCCTGCGCCGCCTCGTCGCCGGCATCCTGCTCGTCCTGGTAGGGCTGGCGGCAGTGGGCGCGGTGCCCGCCAGCATGCTCGTCCGCGGCTGGTGGCGGCAGTCCATCCTCGTGGCCGACGCCCACGTCCGACATCAGATCTCGCACCCTGGCTGGAGCTTCCCCTCCCGCGTCGTCTCCGAGCCCGTCGCGCTCACCGAGCCCGCGTGGAAGCTCGTCGCCGAGGCTCGCGCCCGCGGCTACCAGGAGGGGTGCCCCACTCCCGGCCCGGGCCAGCTGTGCGAGAAGACGGGACGCGTCGTCCCGCGCTCCGGCGACCACCTCGACCCCGTCCTGCTGGGCTGGCTCATTGGACCCGACGGCGAGGTCCGCGAGCACCTCCCGCTCGCCGACGCTCCCAAGCACCTGATCGACGCCATCATCGCCGCTGAGGACCGCGACTTCCGCTCCCACCGAGGCGTCAATCTCACGGCGCTCCTTCGGGCCGCCCTGGCCAACGCCCGCGAGCGCTCCTGGTCCCAGGGTGGCAGCACCTTGACCATGCAGGTCGTGCGCGCCTTTGCCGGCCGGCGAGAGAAGACCCTGGCCCGCAAGGCCCGCGAGGCGGTCATGGCGATGGCCATCGACTCGCACCTGGGCAAGGACGGCGTGCTGCAGACCTACCTGGACGCGCCCTACCTCGGGCAACGCGGAGGCCTGTCGATCTGCGGCTTCCAGGCCGCCGCCCGCCACTACTTCGGCAAGGACGCCAGGGACCTCAGCCTCGCCGAGGCCGCGACCCTGGCCGCCATCCTGCCTGCTCCGGCGCGATTTGCCCCCGACCGCGCGCCGGAGGCCGCCCGGAAGCGTCGCGACCGGGTCCTGCGCGCGATGGCCGAGACGATGGGCTACGACGTCAGCGCCAGCCTGAAGGAGCCGCTGGTCACCGTTCCCGCCACCGATCTCCCCGAGCGCCATCCCGCCTTCTTGTCAGCCACTCGCGCCTGGCTGGAAGGGCACTTGCCTGCGCAGGAGCTCTACGGGGCCGGGCTCACCATCACGGCGGGCATCGACCTTCCTGCCCAGGCGGAGACCGAGCGGCTCTTCGCCGCCAAGACGGTGCTCTATGAAGGTCTGCTCGGACGTCGATCGGCGGCGCCGCTGCAGTCGGCTGCGGTCCTGCTGGACGTGGAGACGGGCCGTATCCGCGCGGTGTGGGGAGGCTCGGACGCGACCTCCGTCAGCTTCAACCGGGCGACGCAGGCCCGCCGGCAGCCCGGCAGCGCCTTCAAGCCTGTGGTCTACGCGCTCGCGCTCGGCCAGCCCTTGGACAAGGACGGCCGGCCGCGCTTCACCGCCGCCAGCACCGAGCCCAACCTCCATCGGGTGTTCAAGACCGCCCAGGGAGACTGGAGCCCGCGCAACGTCACCGGGGAGTACACCCCCACCGCCTCCCTCGCCTTCGGGCTCGCCCTCTCCCAGAACGTGGCCACCGCGTCGCTGCTCCAGGATCTGGGCGGCCCGGTCCCGCTCATCGACTTCGCCCAGAAGCTGGGCTTCGACACCCGCCGCTTCCCGGCCGAGCCCGGGCTCGCGCTCGGCCAGGGCGAGGTGACCCCGCTGGAGATGGCGCAGCTCGCGGCGACCGTGGCCAACGGCGGCCGACGGATCACCGGCGTTCCGATCCTGGAGATCGTGGACGCCGCCGGCACCCGGCGCCTGGGGCCGCCTGCGGCGGGAGAGCCGGTGCTCACCCCGCAGGCCGCCGCCCTCACCCGCGAGCTGATGCGCCTGGTCGTGGACTTCGGCACCGGCGGCCCGGTGCGCGGGGCCGGAGACCAGCCCGGCTACAAGGGTCAGGTGATGGGCAAGACCGGCACCACCGACCTCGAGCGTGACGTGTGGTTCATCGGCTCCACCCCGCGGTGGGCGGGAGTGGTGTGGCTCGGCTACGACCAGCCCCAGCCGTTGGGCGGCTCGGCCTCCGACCTCGCGGCTCCGCTGTGGGGCTGGTGGCTGGGCCGGCTCACGCAGCAGGAGGCGCCCTTGCCCACCTTCCCTGACCTTCCCAAGCTCACGCACCGGTGGATCTGCCAGGTCTCGGGGAAGAACCCCGGTCCCGGCTGCCAGGGAATCTACGCGCCCTTCCTGCCCGGCACCGAGCCCAAGGCCACCTGCGAGGAAGATCACACGCTGCCCGAGCCGCTCCCGGGCGAGGTCCGCCGACCCAAGTACGAGGGGCTGTGGCAGCGCCTGGCGCGCGAGAAGGCCGAGCGCGAGCAGCAGGTCCCTCCGGCTCCCTCCGCTCCAGTCCCAGGAGGCGAAGACGCCGCGCCGTAGTCTCGTCGTCGAGTTGCCGCGACCTTCATCGGGCGGAGCGCTCTGAGTTCATGAAGCGGGGCACCATCGAAGAGGGGGGATAGGAGCCCTGCGCTTCCCGCGAGCCCCCAACCCGCCCAGTGGGTGCAACAAGTCCTGGCTTCCCTCGTCCTCTGGATGTGACCGATCGAGACTGCGCCCGTATTGAGGTGGAAAGCGAGCCTTGCACGCTGGAGTTCGGAGGATAGTCATGCTCGATGACGGAAAGTGGCCTGGCGGCTCGCCGATTAGGGGCTTCGGAGCCAATCCGGCCTCACTGCGGTCCCCGAAGGCTGGCTGTTCGACCCCGGTCGCGCGAGCCCAGACAGGTGAGGAGGCCGCGTGACACTCCCCCACGACACTCCGGTCGACACCCCACAGGTCCAGGCGTCGCCGAAGAAGACCAAGCAAGAGCTCGAGTGGGAGGCGCAGGCGAACGCACTCAAGGCCGACGGATACAACGCTGCGGTTGTGGCGCGAAAGATGATCGAGGTGCACGGCATGTCTGACGCCGCCGCAGAGGCACTCGTCGGGGCACTCTACGGCAAGAAGGTCAACGCGCGAGCGGGAGACACGACCGGCAACGTCATTTCGGGTCTAGCGATGGTCGCCGCAGTCCTCGGCGGCGCCGTCGTCTTCTTCATGATCGTCGGGCTCGCCTTCCGGAGCTCCACGTTCCTCGTCTACCTGGCGCTGCTCGGTTTGGCGGGCAAAGGCGCAACGCAAGCGATCATCGCGCTCGTCAATGCCGACTCGAGGACGCCGCTGCGGAGGTAGACGCGGCAAGCGCGACACGAGCAGCCACGCCGCGCCAAGAGAGGATGACCGCGCCTTGGGTTGCGCCCGCGACAGCCAATCCCGCAAGAAGGTCCTCCCAAAGTTCCAAGGCCCGGTATCTCGTCATTGCCCTAAAGCCTGCTTCCAGGCGGAACCCTCCAAGCATTCCCTACCACTGTGGTAACCGGTCGTTCCGCCGGCGCTCGCCTGGGCGTTGCACAGCGCTGCTCAGCCAGTCCTGGAAGCTGCGGCTTTGCCCGGCGGCAAGCAATCGCTCGCGGCCACGCGTCATTTCTCGGCGGCTCCCTGTCAGTGGGTTGGCAGCCCACTCCTTGGAGACCCAATGACGACTACGCGCAAGATCGCTGGAGCATCCATCCCGCCCGCCAAGCATCCGCCAATGTCCACCTACCTCGCGGCCCAGCTCAAGCCGCTCAACGACCAGGTGTCCTTGAAGATTCTCGGCGAGGACGACAGCGGCTCGGCGCGGGTCGGGGCCTGCCACGGGCCGCTGAACGAGCTGACCCCGGAGACCCTGACCAAGGCGCTCGGCTTCAAGATGGAGACCGCCCAGGAGCTGCACGAGCGCGTGGTGCGATTCGACAAGATCGCCAAGAACGACGCCGAGTTCTGGGACGATTTCCTCGAGAACCAGGACGAGCCTGCGGCCGGCGCCAAGGCCCAGGAGTTGCTCACCGGAAAGAACGTCGCCGAGGTCGCGGCGATGGTCGTCAACGAAAACACACCCGACCACCACCCCTCAAGCGCCACCGCCTTCCTGGCGGCGCGCTTGACCGACGGCAGCATGGTCTACCTGCGCGGCACCGTGGGCGGCATGGGGTTCTGAGCCCCGCGGGCGCTGTCGGGCCCCGTCATGAGCGGCGGAGTGGAGGGGCGATGATTCGCCCCTCCCTGCCAGCGATCGATCTGCTCCACGCAGGGCTTCCAGTACGCCCCAAGCTTCGCGTACGCGTCGCGTGCCTCGAGCGCCAGGTCGCGGGACCTCGCTAGATCATCGGGGAGAGCGCGAGCCAGGCCGAAGCGGACCGTCGCCAGCCGCGCGGGCTCACCCGGATGCTCGCGTCGCAGCATCAGCGCGCGCTCCAAAAGCTGCGCCGCCTCCGAGGCCGGTCCGAGTTCGAGCCGCGCGAGCCCCATCGAAGCCAACGGCGGTGCCAGCGAGGGATGGTCCGCCGGCAGCGCCTCCTCGAGGATCGCCAAGGCGCGCTTGCCCAGGTCGAACGCCTCTTGTGCCCTGCCTCGTGCCAACGCGATCTCCGCGAGCGTCGTCAGGGAGGCAGCGACGAGCGGGTGCGCCGAGCCGTAGGCCGCAAGGCGGATCGACTGCGCCTGCGCGCCGAGCGACTGGGCCCTCTCGAGGTCGCCGCGAGCGAGCGCGGTCATGGCGAGGTTATTGAGCGCGTTCGCGACGTACGGGTGCCGGTCGCCCAACGACGCCTTGGCGATCGTCAGCCCACGCTGGTGCAGCTCCTCGGCGGCCTCGATCTCTCCCGCGGCCGCCAACACGTGGCCCATGCTGCTCAAGGTCATGGCGACGTCGGGATGCTCGGGGCCCACCGCGGCTATCCAGAGCGTGAGCGCGCGTTCGTGGTGCACCCTTGCCTGGTCGAGCTCTCCATTCTCGAGCAGCAGGCTCCCCGCAAGCCGCTCGGTCTGGGCGACCCGCACGCTCTCCGCGCCGAAAGCGTCCTGCAGCAGCGGCAGGGCCTCCCGGCACCGAGCAAGCGCCTCGGTCCAATGCCCTTGCCGCTGAAGGATGGCGGCGCGGGAGTAGGCGAGCATTCCGGCAAAATCGACGCGGGGACCGAGGCGGTCGAGCTTGGAGGCGACGAGGTCCGCCCAGACTCCGGCCTCGCCGAAGCGCTGCAGGTTGCCTCCGACGACCTGGACGAGTCGCAACGCGATGTGCGTCGCCAGCTCGTCCCAGCGCGCCGCCTCGGCCGTCATGTAGGCGCTTCGCAGCGAGAGCTCGCCCGCGGCATAGTCGCCAGCCTTGGCCTGCGCATCGCCCAGCGCGTAGAGCGCCTCGGCCTCGACCGGCCGATAGGCCAGCGCCCGAGCGTCCTGCCCTGCGATTCTGGCGAGCTCGCCGGCCCGCGCGTAGCGCCCGGCGTCGCGGTTGGCCTTGGCCTCGGCGAGCCGAGAGCGCACGGCCTCGACCGCCGGACGGATCTGGGCCGACGGGGCCCGCACCGACGTGACGAGCCGCGAGAGGTCCGCGCACTCCTTGAGATCGCCCAACGACGCCGCGGACTCGGAGGCGTGCTCGACGGTGGCCGCGTCGGCGGTGGCGAGCACTCCCACCAGCCCGTCCAGCTCGTCGAGGCGGCGATCCAGGCAGGCCATCCGCAGGTCGAGCAGTTCCTCCGATTGCTCGCCGCGCTCTCGGGTCGCCAGGCAGGCATCGATGCGCATCGCGGACCAGTCCCGGGTCCACGCGTCGATCGTCCTCGTGATCCTCACCAGGGTATCGGCTGCATAGGGCTCGCTAGAGGCACGGAAGGCTCTCTCAACGGCCTGCTTGCGTGGGGAGGACCAGACTGCGTCGACGCGCTCCGAAGAGCCTTGGCACCTGCGCACCTGGAAAGCGGAGAGCACAAGCAGGCCGCCGACCACGAGCCCGACGACGCCAAGCCCCGCTCCAGCCAGCGCCAGGCGCCGCCGGCCAACCGCTGGATCGCGAGCGAGCACGTCGAGCAGCGCATCCATCGACTCGTACCGCTCGTCGGGCGCACGAGACAGGCCCTTCTCCAGCACCCGGCGGATCCAGGCAGGCATCGACCTCAAGGCGCTGAGCGCCCGCTCGCGGCTGTCGCGTAGCTCTGCCAGGGTCGACCCCACGAACGGACGGCGACCCTCGAGCGCCTCCCAGAGCGAAACGCAGAAGCCGAACTGATCCGCCCGCGCGTCGGTGGCCTTGCCCTCCAGCTGCTCGGGAGACATGTAGGCCGGCGTTCCGGCGAAGACGCCAGAGCCCGCGGCGAGCGCCAGGCCGAAGTCGGTCACGCGGGCGCGCCCATCCTGTCCGACGACGACGTTCTCGGGCTTGAAGTCGCGGTGCACGAGTCCGGCGGCGTGTGCGGCGGCGAGCCCGCGGCCCGCCTGCAGGAAGAGCGGGAGGATCTCCTCGCGCGAGCGGGGCTGCGCCCCGAGCCACTGCCGCAGCGTCGGCCCTTCGACCAGCTCCATCGCCAGGAAGATGTCTCCGCCGTGCTCCCCGACGTCGTGGACCGCGATGACGTTGGGGTGGGCTACACGCGCCATCGCCTGAGCCTCGCTCAGCAGGTGCGCGCGCCGCTCCTCGCCATCCGGCTGACGGTCCTGGCGCAGGAGCTTGAGCGCCACCTTGCGGTCGAGCTGCGGATCGTAGGCGCGGTAGACGACGCCCATCGCTCCCGAGCCGAGAACGTCGAGCAGGATGTGGCGACCCAGCCGCTGCGGTGCGGGATCGCTGGGGGCGGCAGCAGAAGCATCTCCGCGCGCCAGCAACGCCGCCACCTTCCGGCACTCCAGGCAGCCATCGAGGTGCGCGACCGTCTCCTCGAGTGGGTCCGACTCGAGGGTGCCCGACGCGAACGCGAGAAGGGTCTCCTCGGCAGGGCAGGTCATCGCCCCCGAGGAATACCAGATCACCACGCGAACGTGGCAACCACGGGCGAGTGGTCGGAGGCGGCCTCGACCTCGTCGCCGTGCACGATGGTCACGCTCGTGCGCTTCGCCGCCGTCGCCGCGTCGGGCAGCAGGTAATCGTAGCGGCGGGGCGTGTTGTAGACATAGGTGTAGCGCTCGGCGTCCGGGACATCGGTGGCGACGTCGATCCACTGACCATCGGACACGAGCAAGCCGATGGAGGAGGCGCTCGGCTCGTCGTTCAAGTCGCCGGCAATGATGACCGCGCGGCTGGGATCGTCGGTGCGCAGCGAGTCGGCGATGGAGCGGGCTCGGTTGGCCTGGGCCTGGCGCTTGACGTCACCGGCTGCGGTGTCGAGCTGCGAGGTCTGGTGGTTGACCAGCAGGACCAGCTCGCGACCGTCTGGAGCAGTGAGGTGCACCTCGAGGCAGTCGCGTGCCCAGCGGTACGGGCCAGCGCCGTCAGGCGCATAGAGCTTCTCGCCCAGGTGGCTCACGGTCCGGGCGATGGGCAACCTGGAGGCGACGGCGACGTTGATGCCGCGGAAGTCATAGGAAGGCACGAGCGCAACGAAGGGAAGCCCGGTCTGCGCGGCCAGCCTCTGGAGCACCATCTCGTTCTCGACCTCCTGCAGCGAGACCACGTCGGGGTCTTGCGCCTGGATGACCTTGGCGAGCGCTGCAGTCTTGGCGTCCATCTCCTCCGTGGTGACAACCGTGTCTTCCCTCTTCGGGTCGTCGACGTCGTCGAAGAAGTTCTCGGTATTCCAGGTCATGACCCGAACCGTGGTCGCCGGAGGAGTCGCGGCATCGGGTGCGGTGAGCAGGGCGGCGTCGACAGTGACCATCGCACCCGCGTCCGGTCCGGCCGCCTCGACGATCGCGGTCTGAGCGTCTTCACCTGCGGGAGGCTCGATCGTGACCGGAGGCTGGTCGAGGCCGCCGCACGCGAAGAGGCCGAAGCTCGCCAGAAGTCCGAAGAGTCGTCGCATGGTCGCTCCCTGCAGGTGGATCGCCGCCACTGCAGGGATGACAGGAGCGTCCCCGGACTTGTCGCAAACGGAGTTGTTACTCAGCGTTTTTGTTGAGGAGTTTGCCAAGGCTGACGTCGAGCCGGCTGCCGGCCGCGCCCATGAGGCTGTCGAGCTCGGTGGGCTGCAGCTTCAGGCTGTCGC
>JACRCT010001127.1 GCA_016218885.1 Deltaproteobacteria bacterium
AGGCCAAGGCCCTCGCGCAGGCTTCATCTACAGAGGACGGCGCAGGGCTCAAGGCATCGAGCCGCGTTGCGGAGAGTCCGCCCGTCGCGACCAGGGCGCCCGCTCCTGCGTCCCGGCCGGTGGGCGCGTTGCTGCTGCTCGCCGGGCTGGCCATCCTGTCGCTGGGCGCGGTCGGCGGATGGGTCGCCCGCGGTCAGCTCGAAAAGCCGCGGGATCGGGTCTTCGATGATTGGGCCTCGCAGCCTTCGGCCGGTGGCCCCAAAGTGGAGATCCACACGACTCCTCCTGCGCCAGCCACGACGGTGGAGGCCCGGGCGCTCGAGCCCTCGAAGGCGAGCAGACCTGCAGAGCCATCTTTGGCGAACGCGCCGGCGCCTGCGCCGATACCCGCAATGACGGCTCCTGGCATCGTTGGGCCGACCGCTGGCAACGGCAGCGCCGAGGACGCGGCCCCAGTCGTGGTAGAGGCGAAGGCGCTGGGCGACGTACTGCCGACGCTCGACGTGTACTCTGTCCCCGACGTGGACGTGTTGCTCGGAACGCGGTCCCTCGGCCACACGCCATTCAAGGTCCCGGTCGTGGTTCCTTCCGGAAAGCAGACGATCACCCTGGTGAACACGTCCCTTGGAATCCGCGCTACCCGCGAGGTGGAGATCCAGCCGCACGGAGTCACCCATCTCGATTTGCGGGTCGGAGTCGGCTCGGTCGGATTCCATGCTCCAAACGGCGCCAAGATCCTCCTTGACCGCAAGCTGGTCGGCATCGCACCCGTCGAGCGCCGGCTGCAGCTCTATGAGGGGACGCACCACGTCGCGGCGGTGATGGGCGAACAGCGGTGGGAAGAGACGTTCAAGGTGGAGGATGGCGACTGGCTGAGCTTCACTGCACGGCTGGAGATGCGGCCGAGGGGCGATGCCACACCCACCTTGCGCTTCGTCAAGGAGGTCTCTGCCGAGACGAAGCCGGAGGTCCCCTGACCTACCGCTCGTGACGCGCCCCCCTCGAGCGCTAGCGACGCAAGGTCTCAGGGCGGCCTCGGGCAAAAATGCCGGCGACTGAAGTCGCGCCTGAGGTTGCCACGCAGGCTCCAAATCGCAGGAAAGAAGCGGCCGGGAGCGCCGATGATCGACGCTCCGTCGCCTCGATCTCTCCACCAACCCTGGTCGTGCCGGCCGCCGCCTTGGGCTGCTGACGCTACTGAGCGGCTGGGGGACCGGTCTGGTCGCCCAGACAAGTCCACTGGACTGGTCTGACCCTGGTCGACCGGACTGGCACGACCCCGCTCAACGGCAGGCGCGCTCTCCTTGAGGGCGCTCGATCGCCAGCCCGGAATTCGGCCAGAAAATTGACCGATCGCCTGCCCACCCTAGACTGGCCGCAACCCCTCTGTTTCAGCCTGTAGCACGGGGTCAGTGGAGGAACGGGAACCATGGCGAAGCAGCGCACGATTACCCGCCCGGAGAAGCGAGTATTGACACGTCAGGCGGTCGAGCGCACCGGTCGGCGTTTCACCCCTTCCAAAGGGGTGGCGGCGGCCAAGGCTCCGCCGGCTTCGAGCGCTGGTGGCAGCGCCCTGCGCGATATCCTCGCGGTCTTCGCCTTCATCGGCTCCATCGGCCTGTTCTGCGCTCTCTGGACCTTCCGCCGCGAGGACGCCCTGGCCGCCAGGGTCGAGAACCTGATCGGCCCAGTGGGCCACAGAGCCGCCTCGGGTCTGTTTGGCCTGGCCGGCGTGTGCGCCTATCTGATCCCCGTCGCTCTCTTCTACTCGTCGCTCGCGCTCTTCGTGCGCGGCAGGGGCCGCCATCGCGGCCGGCAGATCGCCGGGATGATCGCCCTCGCGGTCTTCTGCGCGGTGCTGGCCCATCTGCTGGTGGGCAATACCCATGTCCTGGCCTATCCCCCGGGGGGAGCCATCGGCGCCGCGCTGGGAGAGACGCTGCGGGGCACCGTCTCCACCCTCGGCTCGATCCTCCTGATGATGGCTGCCGCCGGCGGGGCGCTCATCGTCGCCACCGATGGGGCTTTCGCCCGAGCCTGCGTCGCCGCGGGCCGCTGGACCGGTCGCTTCGCCGTCGCGTCCTGGGCGTTCTCGCTCGCCGAGGGCAAGAAGCAGTACGCGAGCTGGCTCACTCGCCGTGAGCAGCGTCGTCTGGAGAAGGCCGAGGAGGACGCGGCTTTCGCCCAGGCGCTCGCCGACGCCGAGGAGTCCGAGGCCCAGGAGATGGACATGGCCGAGCTCGACCCCGAGCTGGCCGAGGAGACCCGAAGGGCCGAGCCTGCCTTCGAGATGGAGCCACCGGCCGAGGAGCTGCCGGAGCAGATCCCGCTTCACGCCCCAACCGAGGACGAATCCCTCGCTGCCGAGGCCGACGAGGTCGCCGAAGAAGCCGCGCGCCTGGCGCGTCAAGCCGAGGACCGTCGTGCGCAGGAGCAGGCGGAGCAGAAGGCCCGCGACGCGGCTTTGCGCGCTGCCCGCCGCGCGCGCAACGCCCCGCTCGAGGATCCGGCCTGGACAATGGCCCCTCCGGCCGACGCCGCCGTGACCGAGTCCACCACGCTCCCCACCCCGGTCGAGGCCAAGCAAGAGGAGCGGCCCCGTCCGCAACCGATCATCAACCTGCCAGCGCTCGCGCAGCCGGGCGCCGAAGCCCGCGTCAACGGCTGAGCGGAGACTCGCGCCGACGCTGGCAGCACCGAGACCCGCGCCAGCTCCGGTACGGAGGCTCGCGCCAACAACGCGCCCGTCGCGGCGCCGCCGCCTCCGACGATTGCGCAGCGTGTCTCGATTCCGCCTGCCACCACCCGCATGTCCATCCCACCGGTCGCGGCCGACAAGGTGGAGCCAATCGCTGCGGTGGGGCCGGTGCTGCCCGTCATCGTCGAGCCCAAGGCGCCGCCCAAGCCGACCAAGAAGGATCCCTTCGCCTTCGAGGGCGCCTCCAACTTCTCCCTGCCACCCATCGACCTGCTCGAGGAGGGCCAGAACAAGAAGCGCGTCCTCGACAAGGACGCCTTCTTCGCCACCGCCGAGAAGCTGCGCGAGAAGCTCGCCTCCTTCGGCATCGACGGCATGGTCAAGGAGATCCGCCCCGGGCCGGTGGTCACGATGTACGAGTTCGAGCCCGGGCCGGGGATCAAGATCTCCAAGATCGCCTCGCTGGCCGACGACCTGGCCATGGCCATGGAGGCCCTCAAGGTCCGCAT
>JACRCT010000106.1 GCA_016218885.1 Deltaproteobacteria bacterium
CCTGCTCGCCCTGCCTCAGCGCAACGTCAAGCGGATGCTCGCCGACTCGTCCATCGCCCACGCCGGCTACCTGCTCGTCGCCATCGCGGCGGCCACCAGCGTCGCGGCCCCCGAGGCGGGCGGCGACGCGCTCCTCTTCGGCGCGTTCACGGTCACCGGGCTGACCCGCACCGCAGGAGGCGAGTCGCTGCTCTACTACCTCGCCGCCTACACCGTGACCGCGGTGGGGGCCTTCGGCGTGGCCGCGGCCATCGAGCGCAAGGATGAGTCGCCGATGGCCTGGGACCTCGACCGGTTCTCCGGCCTGGCCCGCCGCCGCCCCGTCTTGGCTGCCTTCATGGCCACCTTCCTCGTCTCCCTGGCCGGAATCCCTCCCACGGCGGGGTTCATGGGCAAGCTGCTGGTCTTCCGCGCCGCCATCGAGGCCCAGCAGTACGCCTTGGCCATCGTCGGGGTGATCACCTCCGCCATTGGGGCCTACTACTACCTGCGCGTGGTGGTGCACATGTACTTCCACGCTCCCGAGCCCGAGCTGGGTGTTCCCGAGGCGCGCTCCGCCACGCTCGACGGATCGCTGGGCGTGGCGTTCGTGCTGGTCTTCGCGCTGGGGCTGGGTCCGGACCGCGTGCTGGAGCTGGCGCGGCTGGGGGCGAACCTGTTGTTCTGACCGCGCCGAAGCCCCGCGTCTGTCCCTGCTCAGCGGCCGCCTCGGTTCAGTTTCTCCCAATCCTGATCGGCGCCCGGAACGACAGGGGGCACAGGGACCCCGGCGGGACCTTTGGCGCAGAAGGCCAGTTCTTGTGCCTTGGCGCCGCGGCGCTAGCCCGCAGTTGGCCTCGTCGGCGCAACGAAGCAAGCTTGCCCTCGTCCACAGGACGTGGACGGTCTAGCTTGCCGCGGCCATGGTTGCGTCTCAACCTACCGATGCAAGCGAGAGGAGGCCCCCTGTGAACCTCGCTGAGTGGAGCGAGAGGGTCCGCAGTTACGTCGCTTACTGGTACGAGCGACCGCTTTCGATCGAGGACGGCAACTCGGAAGAGGAGATCGCTGAGGCAGCGTCTAGCAACCCGTCCGGGCAGCTTCGATTCGAGGTTCTGACCGATTGCCACGCAGCGGTGCTCGCCCGAGTTCGTCATGCCTTCGCGCCCGAGTTGGAGGCGAAGATGGTCATCGAGTACCGCCACGCAGCCATCACTCGGTACCACCGGCTGTTTCCAGAGTGAGGTTGCGGCGCTGCACCTTCCCTCGCGCAGCCCTTCACTCGCCGGGCCCTGCGATTCACCCGGCAGACGTCTGCCATGTCCACGGCGTTCGGCGGCCGGCGCTAGTCGACCTCGCGGCCGAGGTCCTGGCCCGCTCGACCCCCTCGGCGTCGGCCTTGGTGCGCTATCCGCAGTTGTCGAGGTGATTGGGCGACGAATACAGCGTGTAGAAATCCAAGGGATCCGAGGGCTACGAGTGGTAGAGGTCAAACGCCACGGAGGCGGACGCGCTTGTCACCGAAGACCGCTGCGACTTCCAGCTCACCCCCCAACGCCTCGATGTAGCGCTTGAGAGTGGAGAGCAGGTGGTCTTCGCGACGCTCAGCGCGGGACAGCTCGCCCTGGGTCATCTTCGTGACCTTCGCAACCTCCACCTGGGTCTTGCCCGACATCTCGCGCAGCTCCCGCAGGCTCAGCCGCAGAGACTCCTTCATGGCTTGGCGCTTCACCTGGGCCATCTCCTTCTCGGAGAGCCTGCGCCGCTTCACGTCTTCCCATCGATGAAGCTTCATGGCTTCCTCCTGCCTGTTTCCTCGCCGTGCAGCCCTGCGTTCTGGTCCGCGAGATACTCCTCCCAGATGTGCTCGACCTTGGGGACGTACCGTTCATAGAAGCGGGAATCGCCCTTCTCGCCTCCGAGGAGCAAAACGGCTTGCCGCATGGGATCGAAGGCGTAGAAGACCCGGATGGGCTTGCCTCCCGACTGCACTCGAAGCTCCCGGATGGGATGCTTCGAGCCCTCGATGGCGCTGCTGCTCGGGTAGCCAAGCGACAGCCCCTTGTCCTCCAGCACATCGACCGCTCGGGAGACCGCCTTCACCTCCGGCTTCCTCAAGTCGTCGAACCACTCGACGAACTCGTCTGTGGCGATGACCTCTACCATTGACCCACGATGCGCTTGGATGGATATGTCGTCAAGCGCATCACGCCAAACCTGACCGGCGCCGCCGGGGAGCGTGGCTTCGACTACCAGACCATCCTCGCGACGCTGGGCCGGCCCGAGACCCTGACCTGGCACGCAAGTGACTCGCCGCGTCCACCAGCGTCGGTGCCCCCGCAGCGGGCGGCGACTCGCTCCTCTTCGGCGTGTTCACGGGCACGGGGCTGACCCGCACCGCGGGAGGCGAGTCGCTGCTCTACCACCTTGCCGCCTACACCGTGACCGCGGTGGGGGCCTTCGGCGTGGCCGCGGCCATCGAGCGCAAGGAGGAGTCGCCGATGGCCTGGGACCTCGACCGCTTCTCGGGCCTCGCGCCGCCGCCCGGTGCTGGCCCCCCTCATGGCCACCTTCCTCGTCTCCCTGGCCGTCGTCGGCGTGATCACCTCGGCCACCGGCGCCTACTACTATCTGCGCGTCGTGGTGCACATGTACCTCCACGCTCCCGAGCCCGAGCTGGTGTTCCCGAGCCGAGAGCCGCCACGCTCGACGGATCGCTCGGGCTGGCCTTCGTGCTGGTCTTGGCGCTGGGTCCGGCTCGCGTGCTGGAGCTGGCGCGGCTCGGGGCGAACTTGCTGTTCTGATTGAGCCTAAGGCCAAGGGCCGCTCGCAGGTCCCCTCATCGACGGTGGAGTAGCGGGTGCCCGAAGCGGGAGAACAGGCAAGCAGCGCACGCCGACCCGGCCATGCTTCTCATGTGCTGGTTCAACGGATCTTCGTTCCTCGCATCGAAGGCCAAGTTGTAGGACGTCCTACAACTTCCCTCGGGCGGTCGGGTCCAGCGCGGAGCTACTGGTGTGGAACGCGGAAATAGCGCGAGCCGGCGCGGCGGCACTTCTCACAGACGGTGCGCACGACGAGAAGGGGCTGCCCTCCGAACACCACCTGGTCGTCGGCACCGGGTTCCGTTGTCGCCAGCATGCCACCGCAGGAGCAATGCTCACGCTCCGCGCGGGCACGAGCCGTGGTGACCCCCTCCACCTCGATGGCCGTGCCGGGCGACTCTCCCGCCGAGGTGTCGAACTTCCGTGCGAAGCGACGCCGACGCAGCCTGCTCTTCAGCCGCTGCCAGAGCTCCCGCGGGTTACTCGCCAACAGCACGATTCCGATCAGGATCGCGGAGGCCACCGCGACGAAGACCAAGGCATCTTCCGGGGACGCAGAGGACGGCCCGCTCGCCGGCCGCCTCCGCGTGAGAGTCACCTCGAGCAGGTCGTAGGCCTTGTTCAGGTCGGCGAGATGGGCCGCGACGGCATTGGGCTCAACCGCGTTCGCCACGCTGCGGTACTCGAACGTGAAGCGCACCTCCGTCTGCATCGTTCGGCGGCTGGCTAGCAACTCGAACGCCTTCGAGCGGACTGCCTCGGTGGCGTCACGGCCTGCCAGGCCAGAAGGCGACCTCACCCGCACCACGAGCAGCACATGCATGGGGTACGTCACGCCAAGGGGGGACTTCCGGAGCTCGATACGCGGGCGAGTGGGCAGGTACGCCGCGAGGTCCCGCGCGAACAGCTCCTGGGACTCGTCCATCCAGAAGTCCTTGAGCCGGTACCGCTCGACGACGGTGACGACGTTGGCGCCCGGGTCGTCATCGAACGAGGCCAACGCCGTCGCCTCGATCCCCGAGAACGAGCGCGCGTAGAAGTTGAGGAAGGCCTTCGAGCGCTCGGGAATCGAGCTGGCGGAGATCTCCTGGCGCTTGGAGTTGGCCCAGGCTCCTCGGAATCGCGAGGTGACCGTGAGCTCCGTCGGCTGGCCGGCCTGCCCCACCACGAGCAGTTGCTCGATCTCCACGTCGGGGCCTCTGTCTTGAGGAGCGGGGATCTCCTCCAGCCCGCTCACCCCGGGCGCAACCACCAGCGCCTTGCCCCAAGGAGGTGTGGGCCGCTCGGAAAGGGGGCCGCGCTCCTGCGAGTGGGTCGGGTCCAGCCAATGCGTCCTCCCGCCGAGGCGGACCCGCACGATGGCGTGATCGAACGCCACGGGCGCGGGCAGCCAAGTGGCCACCTCTTGGCGGTCCCCGGTGGCGACCAAGGCTGGCGCCGACTCAATCCCCATTGCGGCGAGCAGAGTGACCAGGAGCAGAGACTTGTCCTTACAATCTCCGAAGCGGCGCTCGAACACGGTCGCAGGCGGGTGCGGGAGGTGCGAGTGAGCTCCCATCTCGAACCCGAAGTAGCGCACTTCGTCCTGGACGAACTCCAGCGCTGCCCGAGCACGAGCCTCGTCGTCCCCCAGCATTCTCCAACGCTCGACCTGGGCCCACATCGGCGACGACAGATCTCGCACCTGGAACATCTTCTCGGCCCAGCGCACGACCTCGGCCCAGCTTCCGAACTCGCTGAGCTGCGCCCAGGCGAAGGGGTCGTGGCCCGCTGGAAGCTGGTCGTCGGTGTCGAGCCCCGGCAGCCGCGCCATGTCCCAGGTCCACTCGCGCCACCCGTCGCGGACCGACTCTCGGGGGGGCGGAGCGCCGTTGTGCTGCTTCACCGCGACAGGCCGGCCGGCGCGGTGCAGAAATCGGGCGAAGAGGCGCTCGATGGGGCTGGAGGACGAAAGGCTCACGCCTGCCAGAAGCTTGTCGCCGAAGATGGGGTTGGCCCCACGAAGGGTCCACGACCACTCCAGAACGTCGCCCACTTGCACGTCGCGCGGGACAACCATCACTACCAGGCCGTCATCGAACTGCCGGCGCTCCAGATCCGACTCTTGCTGCGCGACCTTGATCTCCCCAGGCAGGAGAGCGTCGCGGCGCGTGGAGCCGCGAATCACTTGGACCGAGTGGAGCGTCAGCCGCTGGTAGCTCGGAGCGAAGCTGATCGCGATCTCCGCGTGCTCGGTCCCCGCCGTGGTGACGATGCGCCGCGCGGCGTGAGAGTACTTCTCCTGCTGCGGGCCACTCAGGCGTGTCTGGCGATCGAGGAGCAGCTGGTAGATCCCGTCCTCGGCGTCGGAGGGAGGTACTGCGTTGGTGGGAACCTCCACCGGGACAACCCACTTCGGGACGGGGCCGACCTCGAAGGGCCGAGAGATGCCTGGAGCGGCTGCCAGCGTCGCGGCCAACGCCGAAGCCAGTGGTAGTACGGTCATTTCGTCGGCCCTCGGTGGAAACGGGTCGTGCCAAATGTGAATACCATAGGCGCGCCGCGGCCTCTCCCCTCGAGACTTCCCTTTGCCGCCTTCCAGGCCTTCGTGTCGACGGTGAGCTGCGCCGGGCTCTTCCTGACAGTGCTCATCTCGGCGAGCTTCCCGCGGCGCCTCGAGGCGAGCGCGGCGAGTACTACGCGCTGATGCTCTTCGCGGCGGCGGGGATGGTCCTTCTGGCGATGAGCAACGACCTGGTGATGAGGCCGCCTTCAAGTACTTCCTGCTCGGGGCCTTCTCCAGCGCGGTCTACCTCTACGGCGTGGCGCTGGCCTACGGCGCGACAGGGACCACTGCGCTCAACGAGCTCGCATTGCAAGGAGGGCGCGGGCCCCACCCGGAGCTGCTCGGTCCGGCCATCGCCCTGATCGCCGCCGGCTTCGCCTTCAAGATCGCGGCGGTGCCCTTCCACATGTGGGCGCCCGACGTCTACGAGGGCGCGCCGACGCCGGTGACCGCGTTCATGGCGGTGGGGGTCAAGGCGGCCGCCTTCGCCGCGCTCTTCCGCACCCTGGTCGTCGCCTTCGGCGGCTCCCCGAACCTGTGACCGAGCCGCAGGGCCTCCTTCATTGGCTCGGCCATTGGGTGTCCTCCGGGCACCCCGAGCGCAGGCCGAGCTTCTGGGCGAAACCAGACGCAGCCCCAAAGCTCGCTCGCAGGATCCTCAGCAACGGTGGAGAAGAAGGTTCTCTCCCGAAGCGAGGCCAGCAGCGCACGCCGACCTCGCCAGGCTCCTCATGAACTGGCCCAACCCATCCTCGTCCCTCGCTGCGAAGGCCAAGTTGTAGGACGTCCTACAACTTCCCTCCGGCAGCCCTCCACTCGCCGTAGTCGGACTCACGCCTCCGGACCGACGCCGAGCGTCACCTGTGCCGGCTCGACTATGGGATGACCAAGTCTGAGGACGGTGTCGAACCGCCGGTAATTGCCATCTATGAAGACTCGACCGATGAGCTCCACCAAGTGGCTGACGTGCTTCCCGAATGGCTTTGCTCCTTGATCGAACATGGGTTCGACCTGTTCGGCGTTGGACGACTTGCCGGGACTTGAGATGGCACGGAGGCGATAGGGCTCCAGAGCGCCGGCGCAGCCGGGTCCCGGTGCCGCGACCAGGGTGGGGTTTCGGAGATCTTCGCCGATCCCTCTTGCGAGGGCCTGCCCGCGACTCTGCGTGGTTGGGCTCCGCCTTGAGCCGTCGTCACTCGCGGGAATGACCCGCGGGGCACCTGGCCATCGCGGGTGCTGCTCCCAACTGCCAAGCGATCAGCAGCAGCGCTGTCCCCAAGCAGCAGCGTCGCATTGGTGATGCCCAACGACGTCCTCAAGGCCGCGATGGAGCGCGATCCCTTCGGCCATGGCAGGCGCCCGCGTCGCCGTCTGGACGTCGATCTGCCCAGCCCCAGCTCGAAGGTGTTGCCCGAGCCAGCGCAAGCCAGCCCGATGGCCCCGGCGATCCGAGACGCAGCGGCCGCCGCGCCTGCGGCGATTGACCGCGCGCCGCAGGCGCCGCTTATGATTCGGCCATGCCCATCTTCTCCGAGAGGCAGCGCGCCGCTCTCGACGAGCTCAGGCGCCGGCACAAGCTCGAGTGCGCCGCGCTGACCCCCACCCAGCGGCTCGCGCGCGCGGAAGGGATTCGGGAGTTCGGGCGCGGGGTCGGTAGCTCTGGCCGGAGCCGATCAGACGAGGGCCCCGAGATCTGGCTGCGGCTTCTCGCTCGCCTCCGAGTCAATGGGGGCCCACGGTGAGCGCTCCCTCTGGCGTGCTCATGCGTCTCGCAGGCCTGCTCTCTGAGCTGAGCGCGCGCTGGGCGCTCGTGGGCGGTATGGCGATGATCGTACGGGTCCAGGTCCGCC
>JACRCT010000107.1 GCA_016218885.1 Deltaproteobacteria bacterium
CGCCTCGGCCTTCGGCTCCGGCGCGTTGCAGCCGAACCAGGAGCCGTTGGCGCACGACTCGGTGCCTTTGCAGGCCTGCCAGAAGCAGTCGCGGGTGAGGCCCTCGTCGGTGGCGCCGTCGCAGTCGTTGTCCTTGCCCTCGCACTTCTCCGTGTTGCCGGGGAAGACGTCGGGGTCGGCGTCGTTGCAGTCGTCGCCGCCGCTCGCCGGCGCGTGGTGACCGTCGCCGTCCTGGTCGGTGACGACCGGCGCGGTCGCGATGATCTGCACCCAGATCTCCTCGCCGAACCCGACGCCGTTGTGGCTCATCTGCCAATACCCGCGGTAGGTCCCCGGGGTGGATGGCGCCTGCATCGGCACGGACCAGACCCGGCTTCCGGACGGGCCGATCGTCTCGCTGGCTCCGAGATCGACGGTGGCTGTCGCGCCCATCAGGTCGCCGCGGAGGTACTTCCACTGGTAGCCGCCGGCCCGCGTCCAGCTCGAGGTGCCGGCGTTGCGGAGGGTCCAGGTCTTGGTGAAGCTCGACCCGCTCACGAAGCGCGTGTCGTCGGGAACGGTCTCGCCGGTGAGCCTGGCGTCGTCCACGTCGGCGGCGTCGACGACGATCTCCAGCCACACCGTGGCGCCGAAGGCGACGCCATTGCGGTCCATCTGCCAGTAGCCGCGGTAGGTCCCGGGCGCGAGCGGCGCGGTCATCGGCACGCTCCACGCCTTGGTCGCGGCGGGGGCGATGGACTCGGTCGGCCCTGGCCAGGTGCGCGCGAGGGCGCCGAAGCTGTCGCCGGACTGAAAGGCGAGCGAGAACCCCGCGGCCCGGGTCCAGGCGGTCGAGCCGACGTTGCGGAGCGTCCACGTCTTGGTGAACGCCTCGCCCGGCTTGAAGTGCGTCCCGTCGGGGATGGTCTCGGAGACGAAGATCGCGTCGTCGAGCGAGGTGATGCCGCACACCCCGTCGCCGAAGCAGGTCTCGCTGGACTGGCAGGTGCCACAGGTCGAGCCGCACCCGTCGGGGCCGCATTCCTTCCCGCCGCACTGCCGGACGCAGGTGCCCTCGCAGGTGGCCGAGGGCAGCTGGCAGTAGTTGCCCTGGCTCACCCAGTAGGAGAGCGGGCCGCCGCAGCTGCCGGCGAAGGGGTCGTCGGAGCCATAGGTGGGGTCGACCACCTCGAAGTGAAGGTGTGGGCCGGTGGAGTTGCCGGAGTTGCCGACCCGACCCAGCTCCTGGCCGCAGGTGACCGTCGCCCCCTGCTGCACCTTCAAGGAGCCCGCCAGCATGTGGCCGTAGATGGTGACCTTGCCGTCCGCGTGCTGGAGCTTCACGAAGTTGCCGAAGCCGCCGCCGCAGGTGCTCCCCCAATAGCCGCTGCCGCAGCCGTCGTTGGTCTGGGTGACCGTGCCCGCGGCGCCAGCGACCACCGGGCGCACGCCGACGACGCCCCCGACACCGAAGTCGGATCCGACGTGGCCGTCGTACGCCTCGTCGCCGCAGCTCCAGTCCTGGCCGTTGTGATCGAAGTAGGCGGTGGCGTAGCACTTATTGCTGTCCCTGCATTTCGTGGCCGTGTCGCAGTCGGAAAGCGGCAGGCGGAACGTGGTCGCCCGGGAAACGGACGGCGCCGCGGCCAGGCAGACAGGAGGCAGCACGAGCAGCAGGAGGAGGGAGCGAATCCTCATGGCATCCTCCCCGTCGAGCGGCCCGAGGTGCCGGTCGCGAGCTCGACGAACCACCGCGCTCCGTCGGCGCTCCAGACGAGGCGGTCGCCCTCGAAGCGGAGGGGCGCCGCGCGCTCGGGCGGCGGAACGAACCCGGGGCCGACGCTCTTCAGTCCACGGTTGGTCAGCTGGCGCTCGCCCTCGCCGGACAGGTCGACGCGGAAGAGAGAGGAGAGCCCGGTGCGGGTGGAGACGAAGAGCAGCGTGCGCCCGTCGGGGGCGAAGACGGGCGCGTTGTTGTAGCCCGGCCCGGAGACGATCTGTCTGGGCCGCGCCTCGCCTGCGAGCTCGAGCACGTCGATGGCGCTGTCGCCCTGGGGCAGCAGCCGCACCAGTGCCACTCGCGAGCCGGTGGAGTCGATCTGCAGCTCGGGCGCGAGTCCCGAGGCCACCAGGGTGCGAAAGCGACCGCCTTCGAGCCGGAGCAGCGCGCCGCGGTGGATGGCGAGGACCGCGCCGTCGGGAGCGAACGCGGCGGCCCCGACGTCCTCGGCCAGGCGCCGGCGCGCCCCGCCTTCTCTTACGAGCTCGAGCGCGCCCTCCATCGGCGGCGTCGTCTCCGCGCGCACCGGGCGGACCAGCTCGAGCCGGAGCCCTCCACGCTGGTCGAGGACGAGGCGATGCTCCTCGGGCTCGGCGGTCGGCCTCGGGCCGCCGGTGAGGAGCGTGGCCATGAGAAGGAGGATGGCGCGCATGAGGGACTCCCGGAAAGAGGCCTCATCGTACCGCCCCGGCGCTTCCGGGCGCACCAAGCCGCAGACCGGGTTGTCCGACGCAGCCGAGGAGGAGCCGCGGACACGAGTGCTGCTCGGTCATGGCGCCCAGGTGGAGCGCGGCTTTGCGGGCGCGGTCCATCGCGGCAAGCGGGACACCCTGAGTCGACTTGCTGGACGTCCTGCAACTTGCCGTGGCGCAAGTTCGGAGTGCGGGTCTTCGCGGAGAGCGTGACACCCTGAATCGACTTGCCGGACGTCCTGCAACTCGCCGTGGGGCCAGTTCGGAGTGAGGGTCATCGCGGAGAGCTGGACACCCTGAATCGACTGGCTGGATGTCCTGCCACTGGCCGTGGGGCAAGTTCGAGGAGTGGGTCATCGCGCAGAGCGGGACGCTCTGAATCGACTGGGGTGTCTCCACGGAGCTGGGGGCCTGTCAGCCGACGAGCCAGAGCAGCTTTGAGCCATGGGCCGATGGGTCGGAGCCCAAGCAATCGAGGAGGTGCTCGTGCCGGTTAGCGCTCTTCAGAGCGCTTCGTAGAGGTAGCCGCGGGCTTCAGCCCGCGGTGATCGCGAGCATGCCAGCCGCACCTGAGTAGAAAGGCAAGCCGCGGCCCGATCGCGAGACAGACACTCCTCGGGCAGGGCGGTCCGCTGGTCCTCGATGTCCCGTGCCTTCTCCCGGAGCGTGAGCGCTCGCGGCCTACGTCTTTTCTGGGCAGGGTTCCCAGCCGGCGTCTCTCTCGAAGCACCAGCGCCCGACCCTGGAGCGCAGATCCTTCGGCTTCTGGCCCGTCGAGGGATCGACCGCAGGAAACTGCGTTGGACAAGAATCTACGTCCAGCACGACCGCGCCCGCTTCGGTCCGAGCGATCCCGAGATTGCAGGCAGTGACTCTGGCCGTGCGAACGTCAGAGCTGCTGAAGGCGACGGTGCCCAGGAGCAGGGGCCATCTCAGCTCCGCGAGGCGGCTCTGTGGCGGCTCGAGGACGTACAGGAGCACGTCCTCGTCCCACGTCCGGACGACGATTCCCACCGCCCCATCGACGCCCACGACGCCGTCTAGAG
>JACRCT010001128.1 GCA_016218885.1 Deltaproteobacteria bacterium
ATCCGTGCTCGCCCTCTGCCAGGACCAGCAGCTCCCGACCATCCGCCGACCAGTCCGAGGGCCATTCGTCCCGATCGCTCAAGGTGAGCCGGTGCGGATCCGCCAGCGTCGCGGCCCCCATGCGCCCGAGCCACACATCCGCCTGCTTCGTGAACCCGACGAACGCCAATCGATCCCCGTCCCTGCTGGCGGTGAGGCGATCGATCACTGGCCCGTGGAAGGTCGCGATGACGGGCCCCAGACCTTCAGACGGCGCGTCGTGGTCCGTGAGAACGAGAGAATGGAGCTCCTGCAGGTCGCCCAGGCGCGGCGCCGCGGACCACGCGAGCTTCTGGTTCGACGTCCAGGTGAAGGCCGCGGGTATCGACGAACGCGAGGCGCTGGCCGTCCGGGGCGAGCGCCGCCTGCGAGACCAGTGCTTCGACCGAGCTGTGGGTCAGCTGCGTCACCCGAGCAGGCTTGGGCAGCACCGACGCCGCCCACCACCGAAGCGAGCGTGCCCGCGCCGATCATCACGAGCAGCCCGGCCACGATTCCCATCTGCAGCTGCCGAGCGCGCTTCGGAGAGCAGCGAGGAGCTCGGAAGCATCCTTGGGAAGGCAGGCTTCGCAGCCTCAGACGCGACTCCAGTCGCCGGCAACCCCGCAAGAACTTCGGAGGGTTGGTCCCTGCTGTCTTGACCCAGGCCTGACAGCACGCGCGGCGGACTCCGCCCCTTTCGCCGGCTACAGGGACCAGCGTACGCTCCGGCGCAATCTCCAAGGAGGAAGCCATGCGCGGCTCGACATCGTGGTTGTGGGCGGTGGGAACCCTGCTCTTCGCTGGGACTGCCGCCGCGCAGGACCTGGGCCACTCCAGGCGGCAGGTGGACTTCATCAACCGCACGATGGGCGGCTCCCTGCAGACCGTCCGCGAGAACCTGCGCGCCAACAAGGGCGCTCTCGCGGTGGCCAACATCAAGAGCGTGACCGAGTCGCTGCGCAACGAGGCCCGCCTCACCAAGGAGATCCGCGCCAAGGAGCCGGGCTACGCGCCCAACCCGCCGGTCGACTTCGACCACAAGCCCGCCACCGACCGCCAGAAGGAGTACGCCGAGGCGAAGCGGCTGGCGCTCGAGGCCGCCAAGAAGCTCAACCAGGACTACGCCTCCGCTAGCGAGGCGCTGCTCAAGGCCAAGAACCGGCAGATCGCCACCATCGCCATCTCGGCGCTGAAGATGACCGTGGAGAACGCGCCGGGTCGGCCGGGAGGCAAGGCGGTGGATTTCGTCATCGAGGGCTGCAAGCAGCTCAACGGCTACCTGATGGACAAGTACATCACCCAGCCCATCACCAACATCAGCGAGGTGCAGCTGCTCAAGGACAACTTCGTGTCCATCCAGGACGGCGAGAAGCTGCTCAAGTCCCTCGACGCCGCCAAGCAGAAGGCGATGGAGCTCGCCCGGCTCATGGACCAGCAAGCCCAGGGCCTGCAGGCGGCGGTGGAAGCGGAGAAGGAGTGGGACCAGTTCCGCTGGCTCAAGCAGCCCGGCTCGGACAAGGTCACGGTGGAGATCGTGGAGTACCAGTCCCGGGCGATGCAGGTGGTGCTCGCGGGGATCGCGCTGGATGCAGGATCCAAGGGCAAGGTGATCGAGCTGTCGGGTCCGGCGTCACTGGAGGCCAAGGTGAAGGATTCCCGGCGGCAGTTCTGCCTGGACAAGAAGAAGGCCTCGGCCTCGATGAAGACCATCGTCCTCGAGCCGGGCCCGGGCGGTGCGCCCGAGGATTCGCTGGTCTACTCCAGCACCGTGAACAACGGCCGCTCCTCCTGGACCATCACCGAGGAGAGCTTCCAGTGGACGCCCTCCTTCAACTCCAGCGTCGAGGACGACCCGCGCCCGGTCAGCGGCGCCTACTGGAAGCTGGAGAAGGGCCGCGTGCTCTGGACGCTCAACGCCAAGCCCGGCGAGCAGGTCAACTTCCGCGTCACGGGCAAGGTGAAGTGGCACCAGGACCAGCAGCTCCCCGGCGGCCACAAGACCCAGGACGAGACCAATGACGGCTCGGCCACGCTCGTGGTTCGCGTTCGCTGAAGGCGAGACAGAGGCAACGCAGGGAGCCCTCGATGAAGCTCACCAACCGCTGGAACCAGTTCATCTACCGTCTCTGGTCGCCGGTCTACGACAGCGTCCTGGAGAAGAGCTTCCGCGCCGGCCGCGAACGCTCGATCGCGCTGCTGGACCTGAAGCCCGGCGAGCGGGTCCTGCTCGTAGGCGTGGGGACGGGGATCGACCTTCCGCTGCTGCCTCCCGGCGTGCGCGCCTTGGGGGTCGACCTCACCCCGGCCATGCTCGCCCGTGCCCTAGCCAAGCTCCCCCTGCCCGGCCGCGACGTCGTGCTGCAGCTCGGCGACGCGCAGTCGCTGCCGGTGAAGAGCGGCGCCTTCGACGCGGTGATCCTCCACCTGATCCTCGCCGTGGTCCCCGACGGGGCCGCCTGCCTGCGCGAGGCCTTGCGCGCGTTGCGCCCGGGAGGAAGGGCGGCCGTCTTCGACAAGTTCCTTCCCAAGGACGAGACGGTCACGATGGGGCGTAAGGCGCTCAACGTCGCGACCACCCTCATCGGCACCGACATCAACCGCCGCTTCGAGGATCTCGCTCGAGGCGCCGACTGCGAGGTCGTCTGCAATGAGCCGAGCGTGATGGGCGGCGTGTACCGGGTGATTCAGCTGCGGCGCCGCTGAGGCGAGGCGCTGGCAGAGAATCCTCAAGGATGGGAACCCCATGAGTACACGCTCTCGAAACAGGGTCGTCGCGGTCCTTGCTCTCCTGCTTGCGGGTGCCCTCCTTGCGCTCTTCCTCCGGGACACGCCGGCGCCTTCGGAGCGCTCGCCTCAGGACGTACCGGCCGTCGCTGTAACCATGCCAGCCGCCTACCGGCCTCGCACTACGCTCCCGACCTCAGCAGGCTCGGCGGGCATTCACGGCATCGTCCTGACTGCTTCGGGGATGCCCGCGGCGGGGGCACGGGTCCAGCTCCACCCCGACCCCAAGACCGCACAAGGGCCCTCGCCGTGCCCGAGCATTCGCCCCCTCTCTCTCTTTGAATCAGGCTGCGAGGAGGCGATCAGAGCGATGCACGAGGTCGTGAGATCGGGCGACCTGAACCCGCTCCCCTTGGCCGAAGCCACCACCGACGCGGAGGGACGCTTCCAGCTGTCCGGAGCCGCGGGTACCCGCTTCGTCCTGCTCGCGGAGGGCGGCGGCGAGATCGCGGCGAGCCCGGAGATCACCGTGCCTGCGGAGGTCATCCTGCGCCTCGCGGCCCCATGGCGCCTGCCGCTGAGGGTAGTCTCCGCTCGGAGCCGCCGCCCGCTTCCCGATGCGAGCCTGGCCCTGGTCTCGAGGAGCCCCTTTCTGGTGTGGCACGCGCGCGCCAACGACCAAGGGGAAGCCACTTTCGAGGGGCTCGCCGCTGAGACCTTGGTGGTGCTAGGCAGCGCCCCGGGGCACCGTTCCTCGGCAAACACGATCACCGAGGAAGAGGTGGAACGACTGGGCGATGAGCGCATCGACGTATCGCTTCTGAGCGTGGGCAGGGTGCGAGGCGTCGTCCTCGACGGAGAGGTACCTGTGCCCGGAGCGACGGTGTCGGTGGTGGGGCAAGGCGCATCGTCCACCTCCGACTCCAACGGGCGCTTCGAGCTCGAGGCAACCTTCTCCGCGTCCGATGAGCACGTCGAGGCGCACCTGGGCAACCGTGCTGGATTGGCCCGGATCGGCAAGGAGGGCACGGATATAGTGGTGCGCCTGCAGGACGGCGCGCGGCTGCGGCTGCGCATCGTCGGGCCGGGCCCTCAGGACATTCGCGGTTCCCTCGCGCTCAACGATCCCGAGTTCGAGTTCGTCCATTTCCGCATAAGACAGGTCGACCAACTGTTCGAGGCGCTACCGCCGGGCACCTACGATCTGACGGTTCGCGCCCACGGCTTCGTTGGCAATTCGATGGAGATCAAGCTGGCGGCCGGGGACGACGTCGAGCGCGAGGTGACGCTCGCCGAGGAGGCCGAGACGACCGAGATCTCGGGAAGAGTCTTGGACGAGCAGGGCAGGCCGCTCACCGAAGCCACCGTGATGGCTTTCCGGGTCCTCGAGCCTCAGGAGCGGGCCGACGACGCCCCGGATCGCGATCTCGCTTCCTCGGGCAGTGGCCGTCGCGTGGACAGATCGGGGGCGTTTCACCTGCGCGATGTCATCGAAGCGGGCTACGAGCTGCGCGCCGAGGCCAATGGGTTCCTGGTGACCAAGGCACGGGTCCGCGCCCCCGCCAGCGACGTCCAGCTTGTCCTCCGCAAGGGCAAGACACTGGAGGGGCTGGTAGTCGATGCGCAGGGCCGGCCGATCGTCAACGCGACCGTCGAGGCCCGGCCGGCAGATCTGTCCTACTGGTCGTACTTGCGCCTCCTCGAGGAGAGAGACCGCCGGGACCTTCCCGCGGCTCCGATCAACGAGGAGTACGAGCGCAATCTCGAGGAACACGACCGACTGGACCGCCACGCCGAAGAAGTCCAGAGGGCGCGCCTGATCGAGTTCCAGAGACAGGCGGAGAACACGAGCCACGGGACGGCCGTGAGTGACGCGACCGGGGCTTTCGGAGTAGGGGGCCTGGAGGACGCCATCTTCGACGTACGCGCGAGCGCCGAGGGGTTCGTCGAGGCCACGGTCCAGGCCAAGGCCCCGGACAAGGGCTTGCGCATCATGCTCGCCCCTGGAGCGGTGTTGGATGTCCGCGTACTCGACGAGGATGGAGAGGACATTGGCAGCTCGTACGTCACCGCCACGCTGCTAAGACCGACCGGCGCGAGCGTGAAGTACGACTGCTCCTATGTCAAACACCGCTTCCGCTTCGCCCACCTGCCGGCCGGCAGATACCGTATCGAGGCCAGCAAGTCCGCACACCGCCCCGGCAAGTCGCTCGAGCTGCAGCTCGCACCTGGCACGCGCGAAGCGCTGACGCTGCAGCTGGAGCGAGCTTGGTGATGTGGAAAGCCCTGGAAGAGCCTCGCATCCTGGTCGGGACCTTCGATCAGAGCCCCATGCGCGCGGGGCCCCTTGCCGTCACTGAGCCGTTGGTCGAACCCTGGGCTCGCGATCATGCGAATCAGCCTGACTCCTCAACCCAGGAAGATCCCCTGACCAGAGCCGGCAGGTCCTGTATCTTCCTCCTCCGCGTCAGCTCAGCGAAAGCCACCCGCCGGCACCTTCTTCTCTTGGAGTAGACCGATGAGACACAGCCTCCTTGCTGGGTTTGCGGGATTGCTCCTGTCCGCCTGCTCCAGCGGTTCAGAAGCGCCGCCGGATGCCGGATGCGCAAACCA
>JACRCT010000108.1 GCA_016218885.1 Deltaproteobacteria bacterium
CATCCGGCGGGTCTTCGAGCACGCAGCCTAGGAGCGCTTCGGGGCGGGTGAATCCGGGACGTTCGTGGTTTCTGCGGCCGCGGAGCAGGGCCCGGTCGCGCGGCTCGAGAAGGGGGCGGCGCCGGCGCGGCCGGCCGCGCCGAAGCCCGCCTCGCCTGTGGTCTATCCCAATCTCGACAAGGCGGTGGATCCCGAGCAGGCCGTCTTCGAGATCAAGGTGCAGCGACGCGCGCCCAAGCCATCTCCGCGCCAGAAGTAGTCCCTTCGTGGGTCCAGCAGGTTGAGCCTTGGACTTTGGCGCAGCTGGAGCCTGGGGCCGCTTGACCTGCAGCCTGAGGTCTGGAGCCTGCAGACCCTCATTCACACCTGCATCTTCCGATCGGTCCGGCGCACGACCGCCCCCAGGAGGGCGCGCGGGACCACGCGGCTCAGCGCGACGAAGAGCCGGTTCTTCAGGCCTGGGACGCACACCACCCGACCGCGCTCCAAGCAGCGCAGGGAGGACTGCACCACCTCCTCGGCATCCATCCACAGCCAGCCCGGCTTCCTGGACACGTCCATCTGCGCCCGTCGATGGAACTCGGTGTGCGTCAGCCCCGGGCAGAGCGCCTGGACCTTCACCCCCGTCCCGCGCAGCTCGACCGCGAGCGCTTCGGTGAAGAAGGTGAGAAAGCCCTTGGTCGCGCCGTAGGTGACGCTCCCTCCGCGGGGCAGGAAGCCGGCGACCGAGGCGAGGTTGATGACCGCGCCGCGGCGGCGCCCGACCATCCCCGGGAGCGCGGCCCGCGCCAGGCGCACCGAGGCGATGAGGTGAACGCGGATCATCGCCTCGTGGGCGTCGGCGTCGGCTTCCAGAAAGTCCTTGCCCAGTCCGAAGCCGGCGTTGTTGACGAGCAGGGAGAGGTTTTCGGCGCCGGCGGCGCGCTCCTCGACCCGTTCGAGGTCCTCGAGCCTCCCCAGATCGGCAGCCAGCACCTCGACCGCGGCTCCGTGCTGCGCCCGCAGCTCACGGGCAAGGATGCTCAGGCGCTCGAGGCCGCGAGCGACCAGCAGCAGGTCATGGCCGCGGCGGGCCAGCTCGCGGGCGAAGCACTCCCCAATCCCGGCGGAAGCCCCGGTGACCAGTGCCAGCGGACGAGTCGCTTCCACAGCCCCTCCTGAAGGACGCGGGGCGACGGCCTCTTCGCAGCCAAAACTCATCACTTACGACTCAGAACTCATGGCTGCTTCTACAGCTTGGCCATGCTCAAGCAGATCTTCGCGATCTTCGACGCCTGCTCCGCGCTCGAGGCCGTGGTCTCGCAGATGAAGGGCGTGCCGCCGATGGTGCGACGGATCCACACGAAGTAGTTGCTGCCCATCGCGCCCCGATTCTCGAACTGGATGTTCCAGCCGTCTTCGAGCTTCTCCTCCTTGGTGACGTGCTCGGGGCTGTAGTCCGCCTTGGCTCCCTTGGCCTCTTCATAGGTCTTGGGCGCGAAGTCACTGGGCTTGCCCACCGTAAACATCAGGCCGTCGCCCTCCAGGGTCCAGTGGCCGTCCCCCTCACGGGACTTGAGCTTGGGTCCTTCGAGCTTCAGACCCAGCTTCTCGAGCTTGTGGACCACTCCCTTGGGCTCGGCGGGCTTGGCCTCGGGCTTCACCGACTTGGGGTCGACCTTCGCGTCGGTCTTGGCCTCGGCCTTGGCATCCACCTTCGCGTCCTTCGAGACCGCCTTCTTCTCGGCGGCGAGCGAGGTCGCCGACGAGAGCAGCAGCAGGGCAGCGCAGAGCGCGAGGGGCGATCGGTGCATGGCGGTTCCTTCCACCTTCCAGTGAGCGGCGAAGCGGGGGATTAGAGCCCAACCCTCCGGACAAGTCGATTGCCCCTCGACCGGCTTGCTGGGCCTTCCTCGTCGCCCAAGGTCCTAGTGCGGCACCTGCCCCAGGCACAGCGAGCGCAGCAGCCCGGGAGGCGGCCCCGACCGGCCATGCCAGTCGGGTATCGAGGGCTCGGCCGCCTCGGTCACACCCCAGGCCGCGCAGATTCCAGCGCGAGCTGTGGTATCTCCTCCTGCGAGTCGATGCAGCCTCAGCAACTGGACGTCCTGCGCGAGCGGGCGCTTTCTTTGCTGCAACCTCCCGATCTCCTTCTCGACTTCGCACAGCCCGTCCGACCTGGCGACGAGCTGCTCCTCGCTCCAGCCCTGCGCCCGCTCCCCCCAGGAGTCGGGCG
This sequence comes from Deltaproteobacteria bacterium, assembly GCA_016218885.1. Taxonomy (GTDB): domain Bacteria; phylum Myxococcota; class Myxococcia; order Myxococcales; family UBA5297; genus JACRCT01. The sequence continues at coordinate 2,216 of JACRCT010000108.1, forward strand.
CGATGAGCGCGAGCGTCACCAGGCGCGGGGTCTTCACGAACCTCGGATGAGAGCGGACCTGGAGCGACACGCTGATCACCAGCACCGCCGCGATTCGAAAGGCGGTGATCCTCCTTCCGAGGCTCCCATCCGCGAGCAGCGAGTGCGTGAAGCTCACCGCCAGCCCCACGAGGAAGAGAGCCGACATCGCCAACCCGCTGGCTTCGGTCAGCAAGCCCACGATCGCTGCCGACAAGCCCGCCGCGTAGAGGGTCGGGGCACGGCGGTGGACCGGCTTGCGCCGCCTGGCCAGCAGGAAGAGCGCGTAGGCCATCGCCTCGGCCCCCAGGGCAATCACCAGGTTGAGCGGGAGGCCGATGGCCCAGAAGCGACGACGGAGCACGGCGTCTTCGCACAACCCGCAGCCGAGCGCTGCGGCAGGGGCGAGGAAGAGCACCGCCGCCGCAAGGACGACCCGGGCTCGGACTCCTGCGGCGCCAGCGCTCGACATCAGGACAGAGTATGCCGGAGCGTAGGCGAGTAGGCCCGCGTCACGCTTCCAGGCCGCCATCGCGAGCAACGCTCCGCTCGACCTCCAAGGTCAACCAGAGGACAATCCTGCGCACCATGTCCGACAGCTCAGCTGCCTCAGCCCATCGCACCACTGCCGTGGCCCTCTTCGGATCGCTCGGCCTCGCACTGGTGGCACTCGCGCTGGTCCCTGCGCCCCACCACGGAGACCTCTCGGCGCTCGCCTCGGGCCTGCGCTGGTGGACGGTGGTGCCCTTTGCGCTCCTGCTCGCCTGCATTGCGATTGCGCCGCTCGCGGTGCCCAAGGCCTGGGAGCACAACTCCGTCAAGGCCACGGTCTGCCTGGGCCTTGCGCTGCCAGTGTGCATCTACCTCGCCGCCGCATTCGGCCCGACGGGCGTGTCGCAGCTGGTGGAGAAGGCCAAGGAATACGTCTCCTTCCTCTGCCTGCTCGCGTCGCTGTTCGTGATCTCCGGGGGGATCGTGGTGCGCGGCTCGCTCTCCGGGACGCCCTTGATGAACACCGCCCTGCTCGCCATCGGAGCGCTTCTCGCCAACCTGGTGGGCACGACCGGCGCCTCGATGCTGCTCATCCGGCCGCTGCTGCGCGCCAACGCCACGCGCGAGAAGAAGGCCCACGTCATCGTCTTCTTCATCTTCATCGTCGCCAACTGCGGCGGCCTGCTCACGCCGCTGGGAGATCCGCCGCTGTTCCTGGGCTTTCTCAAGGGCGTCCCCTTCGAGTGGACCCTGCAGCGGCTTTTCCTGCCGTGGCTCCTGGTCAATGGCCTGCTGCTCGTCGTCTTCCAGATCCTCGACCAGGGCATCTTCAACGCTGAGGAGGCGAGGCGCCCCGGGTCGCAGCTCGAGGAGGTGATGAAGCACGAACCCTTGCGCATCGAGGGCCTCTTCAACCTCGGGCTGCTGAGCCTGGTGGTGCTCATCATCTTCGCATCCGGGCGCGGCCTGTTCTTGGGAGGCGACGGCTGGCCCTTCGGGTGGCAAGAGGGGGCCATGCTCGCGCTCGCCGTGGTCTCCTTCCTGGCCACCTCTAATCGGCTGCACACGGACAACGGCTTCTCCTTCGCGCCGATCGTCGAGGTCGCGGTGCTCTTCGCGGGCATCTTCGCCACCATGGCACCGGCGCTGCTGCTGCTGAACGCCCAGGGCCCCAGCCTGGGCCTATCGCGGCCCTGGCACTTCTTCTGGGCCACCGGCTCGCTCTCGAGCTTCCTCGATAACGCCCCGACCTATCTCACGTTCGCCGCCACGGCCGCCGGCCTGCAGGGCATCGGCGCGGAAGGCCGCTACCTCGCGCAGCTTCTGTCGACCGGCGAGGGGCCCAAGCTGCTCGCTGCCATCTCGGCGGGCGCGGTGATGATGGGGGCCAACACCTACATCGGCAACGGGCCCAACTTCATGGTCAAGGCAGTCGCCGAATCCTCCGGGGTCAAGATGCCCAGCTTCTTCGGGTACATGGCCTACTCGGCGCTCTTCCTGATCCCCGTCTTCGTCGTTGTCACACTGGTATTCTTCGCCGCGTAGCAGAACCTCAGGGGGGGCAAACCAGCATTTGCCCCCTTCGCGAGGTCCTGGCACGCTGGTTCTGCAGTCGTGCCCCAGGAATCCGATGGCGCTCTTCGCACTCCGAGAAGGCTTTCGCGTCGAGACGACGCCCACTGGCGGACGCGTCATCCACGTCCGCACCGGGGACTCGCTCGATCTGACTTTCGTCGAGGTGCAGATCCTGGCGCGGGCAGCGGCGGGCGGGATGGACACGGCGGATCCCGTGCTGCGCCCGGTCGTCCGCAAGCTGGCCAGCCTGGGGTTGCTCGAGAAAGTCACCCCGTCCGATGCGGCGGAGCTGCAGCAGGCACCGCCCCATTCGGCTTCGCAGGCCGGCCTGTGGGTCTTCTCGTCCCCCGACGTCAGCCCCCCGCCGCCCGCGGCCTCCCCTCCCGAACCGGCTGCCCCGGTGGAGGTCGAGATAGCGGTCGAGCCGGCCCCGACCTCCATTCAGAGCTCGGACGCCTCAGACACCTCGGGCGAGAAGGCAGTCGAGGTGAACGTCGAAGACATCAGCGAGCTACCCGCAGCTCCCACTGCCGACGAGCTGGCACCGCTTTTCCGCTCGGACCTCACACTGGGGCGGCGCGCGGCGGGTGGGCTCTATGACGTCGCCGACCCGGTCACCCTCAAGACCTTCGCCTTCTATGACTTCGAGATCTCCATCGCGCGCATGCTCAACGGCCTGCGCACCTACGGACAGGTGATCGAAGCGGCGCACCGCCTGGGCATCCCCGCGAGCCTGGAGAGCCTCGCCCAGTTCATTCGGCAGCTGGAGCGCTACGGCTTCCTCGCACCGCCTGGCGCGTCGCCGACGCCGGTCGCGAACAGCTCTGTCTGGCCCAAGCGTGACCGCTGGGAGGAGAGCATCCGCCAGCTCTTCCAGAGCGGAATCAGGCTGAGCCGGCAGGCCCGCTACTACGAAGCGGCCGCCTATTTCGAAGCCATCCTCGAGCACGATCCCGACAACGAGGAGGCGACCGAGATGCTCGAGCAGGTTCGCTTCCACCTCGCCAGCGCACCGGCCGCAGTGCCGCTCGACGAGGGCGTCGAGCTCATCCTGCAGCTGCCCGCTTCGGATGGACCGCCCCCTGCGGAGCGCGCGGTTGACGATTCCGCCAAAGCCGAGTTCGACCCCTTCCTCGAATCCGTGGCCCCCCCACAGGCCGAAGAGGTCGACGTCCTCACCGAGCTCATCGAGCCTGCGACCGCACCGCAACCCATCATTCCCATGGCGGAAGAGCCGCCCGCCACGCCAGCGAATCAGCTGTTCGCCTTGCCGTCGCCGATGCCGCCCCTGGCGCCCCCCGCGTCACAGGCAGCCCTCGCTCCCGAGCCGTCCCCCGAGCCACCTCTCGCTCCCACGCCAATCACTGCTCCTGTGACAGCCACGGCCCCGACGCGGGAGCGCTCCTCGCGCCTCTACTGGTTTGCCCTGGGCGGCCTGCTGCTCTGTGCGGGAGGGGCCGCCGGCTGGTGGTCGCTGAAGAGCCCTGTGTCCTTGGACGCTGCAGCGCCGATGGCTGCTCTGCCGGCGGACGCCGCGGCAGAGGAACCGGCCGCGCTTCCCGATGCATCCCCCACCGGCCCGGACGCGAGCGAGCCGGTCGCTGCCGCCGAACCGGCCGGGGGCGCAGACGCGAGCGAGCCGGTCGCTGCCGCTGAACCGGCCGGGGGCGCAGACGCGAGCGAGCCAGTTGCCCCCGCCGAGCCGGCCGGCGCCGATGCGTCGATCGCGGCGCGCAACGCCCCCTCGCTGGAGGAAGGCTGGTTCACGGCCAGCGTCAGCAAGCGCGGACGGGTGAACATGGGCGAGCTCAAGGCCCAGAGCGCAGGAATGGTGACCTGGACGATCGCGGAGCAGGAGCGGGTCCGCAAGGGCCAGGTCGTCGGCAAGCTCAAGCTCGCCGACGGTACCGAGCAGCCTCTTTCGGCCCCCATGGTGGGCTTGTTGATGCCCAGAGTAGGTTCTCGGGCCGAGGTCGAAGCAGGCGTAGTGCTGGCAAGCTTCCCCTACTTCGAGGCCTATGCAAAGGCGTTGGTCTTTGCGCCCTCGACGCCGAGCCCCGCCTGGGTTTGCGAGGTGGTCGACCAGTCCACGGACCAGCGATCACCTTGCAAGGTCACCGGCGTCGAGGCACGCGCCAAGGGCTTCTTCATCACCGCCACGGTGGAACCGCTCTGGTTCGATACCGCCACCGCCCCGCAGCTGCGACTGAAGCCGCCACCGTGAAGCCGCGGGGCACTACCGTCGAAAGACGTCGCCCTTCACGATCATCGCCGACGTCATGGCCGCGAAGCTGCTCGCGAAGGGCACCAGCTGCCGGACGACGCCCTCCTCTACGCCCTCGCGGCAGAAGACGAGCATGGCGAGCATCGAGTCCACGCTGAGATACAGGCCTCCGACGCCGAACACGGTGCGTATCCCATGGTGCTCGACGAAGTCTTGCGCCGGGATGACCTTTCGACCTGCTTCATCGGTAGCAGCTCTGGCGTCGGGGACATGAAACATCCCGGAGAAGATGGCCCCCGTGGGAGAGCCGATGACCAATCGAGAGTCCCCCTTGTCCAGAACGATTCCCAACGCCTTCAGCAGATCGGTGATCATCGGCAGCTCTCGGACGAGGTCGGAGAGCAAGGGGATCCCAACGTGTCCTTGCGAGCGGCGTCTGTCATTCCAGCCTGGTTGCTCGCCACGAGTCCCGAGCAGGGAGAGCACTGGGGTGCTGGACACCAGCCCGCGCAGACCCTTGCTGCGGGCCAGCTCCTGCACGAAGCGCTGGTTCTCGTCCGGAAGCTGGTCGAGTCGACGGGACACGAAGAGGCGGCCCAAGGCGATCGTGTCTTGGCATTCCTCGTACAGCACATCGATGGCCGCCTGCGCCGCCTCCTCCACCGTCTTGCCTTGAAGCGCCGCGTCCTTCATGGCACCCCGCAGGGCACGCAAGGCTCCAGGATCCTGACCGACGAGCGAGCGACGAGCGCCACGCTGCCCCTCGAGCTGCGCCGCAGATGGCTTTCCGTTCTCGTCCATGGCTTCCCTTGGTGGCTTCATTCACGCGGACACGGTCAAGGCGCAAAGGAGGAAGCGGATATGCCGTTCCCCGAGCAATCCTGGCACCACCCTGCGGGGCTGCAAGTTTCCCTATCGATCGCCCTGGGAGAGGCACTGTCGCCAGATTGAAGTCCGGAGCAAGCCTACGAGGAGCACGGGCCTGTCAGGCGCTTCCAGAGTGAGAGCGAGCACGAGTCCGCGACCCGTCCGCCGCTCCCCCCTCACGGTCTTCGCTTGGACCTCGAGGGCCTCCGGTTGCGCTCGCGAACCCAGTCCACGACCCATTTCGCGAGCGCCCGGGCGCCCGCCGGAGCGTAGTGGATTCCGTCGTCCATGCGCATGCGAGACAGGCCCTGACCGCCGTGGTTGACGAAGGTGGCGAATTCGCCGTCCGGACCGGCGAAGAGCATGCTGACCTCCAGCCGCTCGACGCCCGGCACTTGCTTCGCTGCCGCGGCAAAGAGCCGGTTCAGGTGCCGAACCTTTCGGGTCAGACGCTCGTCGCGCATGGGAGGCAGATCCAGCCACAGGACCTCGGTCCCGCTGGCCGCCAAGGTGCGCATCATCGCCACCACCCGCGCCCGGTAGACCGCGTCCCAGCCAGCCTCACCGAACCCGAGCATCTGCTCCCCCTGTCGGATCGGCTGGGCGTCGTTGGCTCCGAACGAGCAGATCACGTAGCGAGGACGCTCGCGGGCCAGCAGCGGCCCCACCACCCTGCCCCAGTCGAAGACGTCGGGCCGACTGAGCCCGGTCGCCGTCTGGTAGGCCGAGACCACCCTGAACTTTTCCTCCTTGGCGAAGGAGGTCGTGATCGCCGCGGCGAGGTTTCCCGCGAACAGCGAGTCGCCCAGAAGCAGCACGGTCCTGGTGCCGGTCTTCACGGTTGCTGCCCTCTCGGGCGCCTCCCAGTCCAGCGGGGCCGGCGAGGCCACGTCCGCCGGCTCGACCTCGGCCATGGCATCCAGGTAGGGCGCGACCTCCACCAGATCCCAGGCATCGGCGAAGAGGGGATCCTCCTGCGCCCCGAGCCCGCGCCCAGCGGCGTCGGATGCGACCGCCAGTGCCCGCCGCGGGGCAGTCAAACCCACGGCATCCAAGCAACGATGCAGCGGCCCCAGGGCTGCGTAGAGCACGCTCTGGGCGGTTCCGACCTCCATGCGCCGCGCCCAGGTGAGCAACCCCTCGGAGTCGAGCGCCAGCATCGCCGCAGCGAAGGTGGCCAACACGACTGCGACCTCGCGCAGCGAGTAGGCGCGCACCACGGGCTGGGCCGAGGCAAGGCCCGCCGTCCCGGACTGCGCCGCGAGCTTCGAGAGCGCGGCGTCGATGCTCGGCGGCGCAGGAGGTTGGTAGGTCGCCGCCGCGTGCTCGAGCGCCGCCTCGAGGCTCCCGGGGGAGTCCGCCGCCGGCGGAAGCCCGTCGGCGGCGGCCCGCTGGAGCGCGTTCTCGATGCTCTCCTCCCCGACCGGCGCATTCGGAAGCGGAGCTTCGGGCGGAGATGCGGGCGGACGGGTCAACCGCTCCTCACAGGCTAGAACTGGAAGTAGATGAAGGGCGCGACACCCTGCGGACCCGCAGCCTCGATCGCCAGCACCGCCAGCGCGAAGGCCAGCCCCTGCACGCTCAGAGGCAGACGCGAGAAGCGAAGCCGGAGAACGCCTCGGGCGCGCGAGGGGAAGTCCGGCCCCAGGATCCCCAGCGCGATGGCCAGCAACGCGGCGGCCGTCAACCAAGGTCCTGCCTGCCAAGGCTGGAACAGCGACCCCAGCAGCTCCGCCGCCCCTTCCAGGCTCGGCGCGCGGAACAGCACCCAGCCCAGACAGACGAAGTGGAAGGTCAGGACCCGCGCAAGGTGCGGCCAACCCACCCAGCTGCGCACCGCCTTCACGGACGAGGAAGGTGAGGCCGCCCAGAGGCGGTGCACGATGAGACCCGCCCCCTGGAAGGCGCCCCAGATCACGAAGGTCCACGCCGCCCCATGCCAGAGCCCGCCCAGGACCATGGTGAGCGCCAGGTTGATCAGGGTCCGCCGTGAGCCCCGGCGAGAGCCACCCAACGGGACGAACAGGTAGTCGCGCAGCCACGAGGACAGGGAGATGTGCCAACGATGCCAGAAGTCCTGCGGGCTGGTGGCCCGATAGGGCGCGTCGAAGTTCTCGGGGAAGCGGTACCCGAGCAGCAAGGCGGAGCCGATGGCCATGTCGGTGTAGCCCGAGAAGTCGCAGTAGATCTGGGCCGCATATCCGTAGATGGCGAGCAGCGCCTCGAGGCCCGGATGCTCGCTGGGAGAGGCAAAGGCAGGGTCGACGAGGTAGGTGGCGAGGAAGCTCGCGATCAGAACCTTCTTCACCAGACCCACGACGATCAGCTCCAGCGCACGGGCCACGTCGACGCTCGAGGGATCGGGAGGAGCCGCCAGCTGCGGCAGGAAGCTGCTGGCGCGAAGGATGGGCCCAGCCACCAGCTGTGGAAAGAAGGCGACGTACAGGAGCGAGTCGAGCACCGTGACCTTCACTGGGATCCGCCCGCGGTAGGCGTCGACCATCAGCGAGATGGCGTGGAAGACGAAGAACGAGACGCCCACCGGCAGCGCGATCTCGGGGAGCGAGACGGGACCGGGGTGCACGCCGACGAGCTCGAGCAGCGAGATGAAGGCCGCGGCGCCGAAGCCGAGGTACTTGAAGATGCCCAGGGCCCCCAGGCAGGTCGCCGCCGCGGCCGCCAGGATGGCTTTGCGCGCCGCCGAACGCCGCTCGGCCTGGATGCGCTGCCCGGCGAGGGCTGCGAGCAACGAGATGCCTATCAGCAGCGGCAGGAAGCGCCAGTCCCAATACCCGTAGAAGAGGTAGCTCGCCCCGAGCAACAGCCCCTTGTGCGCCCGCGCCGAGCGCCGCGCAGCCCACGCCGCGGCGAAGATCGCCAGGAAGAAGATGGCGTACTCGGGTGTCGGGAAGAGCACCGCGTCCCCTTGGATTGGGACGAGCCTTTGGGGCCCGCCCTCGATCGCTATCCAGGGGATTATCCAGCCGCGGCGCGGGCGGGCAATTTTTGGGCCGCACGATGACGGGCCCATCGCCGAGGCCGGGACACGTCCACTCCTGCGTCAGAGGGACTTGACGTCGAAGCGCTTGCGAACCTCCTGCTTGACGAAGTCCTTGAGCGCGGCGTGGCGCTTGAGCGCCGGATAGGTGTCGAGGATGGACTTGAGCCCGGGGCTGACCGCCTCCCAAGGCGAGTCGGCCATCTCACTCAGGTGCCGGCTGATGGAGGAGGCGATCTCGCGGGCGGTGCTCGCCGCGTTCTCGGCGACGTCGGGGTGCTCCTGCGCCGCCTCACAGCCGGCAACCCCGCCCGCCCGCAGCGAAGCGACGAACGCATCCCAGCCCGGGTCTGGGCCTGCCAGCGCTCCGAGAGCGGCGGCGAAGGCCAGCCCGGCGAGCGCCCTTCGCTCCTCGTCGACGTCGACGATCTCGAACTCGAAGGCGGCGTCGTCGGCCGCCAGCGCGCGAGAGGAGCCCGCGGTCGCCGCCGCGGCAGCCGCCTCCCCGGCATAGAGCTGGAGGACGGGCTTGAAGCTCGAGCCCAGCCCCAAGGCCACGAGCCGCTGCTGGGTGGCCTGCACCAGCCCGGCACCAAGCTCGTCGGCCGCCTCGAGGGGGGCGTCGAGCAGAAGCAGCTGGACGATACGGTGCAGGCCGGCGTCGCGCTCGGCGATCGCGCCGCGCACCAGCCGGTCGATCAGGAATCGCAGGTACCCGGCGGCGTAGTGGGCGCTGCGAGCCGTCGCCGGGGCGCCGGGGAAGCCCTGCGATGCCTGCTCGAGAGCCTCGGCACGCTGCTCGAGCACCTCGGCGATGGCCCGGTTCTGCAGGTGGGTCAACACCAGAGGCACCGAGAGGCCTGGCGAGGCCGCCGCCTCGCGCAGCTCGAAGGCCACGTTGTCCAGATGCGCGTGGACGGGGGCAGCGGTGGCCGCCTCGATCAGCCCGGCGACGACCAGCTTCTCCGGCCTGGTCAGGCTCTGCCAGCGCAGCTCCTCCAGCCCCCGCATGTGGTGATCGTTCGCAGGCTCCATCGGACCATCCCTGGTCTGCGCCGGCCCCCCACTTCGGCGCGCAGGGGCCGAATTCTTAAGCGAGGCCGGGGCGGAAGCCAACCGGTTTAGCGCTCGAGCTCGCTGCTGACCTGCTCGATGGCCTCGGCATCGGGCAGTTCCTCGATGGGGCCTCCCGGCACGCCGCCCTCGGAGACCACCGAGCCCAGCGGGTGCTCCTTGGGATGGCCGGCCGGCTCCCGCATCCGATCCAGCTCGCGGTGAACCACGCGGATGAGGCGATCGCTCGCCGCGTCGAGCGACGCGTAGGAATCCTGGGTGGTCTCCTCGATCTGGATCGTCCGTACCCCAGGAAGGTGCAGCGTCAGATGGCACTCCTTGTCCTCGCCGCCCTTGGGCCCGTTGGTGTCTCCGAACTCGACCCGCAGCTCGGCCGCCGAGTCGTCATAGAAGCGAGTGAGCGGCCGAACCAGCCGGTCGTGCACGTAGCTCTTCAAGTCGTCGGACAGCCTCAGCTGCTTGCCCTGGATGACGACCTTCATGGTGTACCCCCGAGGCAAATATGGAGACGCCACCGCCCGGCCCCATCCCCGAGCCCCCTAGCCGGCGGCTTCTTGCCCAGCACCCGCCCGGCGATGCCGTCGGTCGCTCAAGCTGAGGGAGAGGGGGTTCCAGGGGCCTTAAGGCACCTGCGCAGACGGCTGAGCCTCGCGCTCCCGGCGCAACGACAGGAGAGCCAGTACCAGTCCCAGCCCAGCGAAGGCGTAGAGGAGCGGGCTCCACTGGAGCCTGGGGGTCGCCGCGCGGGCAGGCACGTCTTTCCAGTCCGGGCCATCGGCCTGGACCCGCGCAGACAAGCCGTTGGGAAAGTCGCGATCGTAGGGCATGTGCTCGAGCTCCAGGCGCACGAGGTCGTCGCGGACGCGCTCGAGCTCCAATCGGACCCACATACCGTCCAAGCGCTTGCGGCCGGTCGACCAGCGGGTGGCCGGGTCGCCGTCGAGAGCGGCCGAGCCGGAGGGGCCATTGAAGGCCAACAGGCGCGCGCCGAGCTGCCCGGCAGGAATGCGCCGGGTGAGCTCCCCCTCCCGGACCACCGCGAAGACGTCGGCGATCGACCAGTTGTAGATGAGCGCGTCGCCGCGATGGACGATCTCCACCCGCCGCACCGGGCGTTGCCCCAGCTCCACGATCGAGGGCCCGGTCTGGACCAGGGTCAGCAACGAGCTCGACAGGTCCCAGGGGTGCTCGCGAAAGTGGCGCGGCATCCTACACAGCGCGGAGTGGTCGAGCTCGAACCAGGCCTTCCTCTCCTCCTGGTAGTCGCCGTTCATCCAGAAGTAGATGTCGAAGTCATGCTTGAACGAGAAGCCCATGGCCTGCACGTAGAGCCCGAACAGGGCGATCCCCAGAGCGAGGCCCGTCTTCCACCTCCTGGGCTCGGCGAGCAGGGCCGCCGCTCCGACCGAGGCCAGGGGAAGCACGGGCAGCACCAGGCGCGGGCCCCAGCAGATGCCGCCCCACCAGCACCACCAATTGGCCACGATGAGGAGCGTGGCGCCCAGCGCGGTGAGCATCGCCGCCGCCGCGCCCCGCGAGCGCCGCCACAGAGCACGGGAGCCCAGAACCGAGAGGATGAGCAGCGGCGCGAAGAGGAAGACGCTGCGGCCCCACCCGAGGAGCAGCCCATGCAGCCCGTCGAGCACCTTGAACCAGAAACCCTCGTTGTTGTAGCCGGTGTTGGTCAGCTTGCCGAAGCGAAGCCAGAACGAGCCGGCGACGAGCCCCGCGCCCACGACGGTGGCGACGGCGATCCCCCAGATCGCGCGGCGGCGCCCCTCTACGAGGAACATCACCCCGAGAGCGAGCCCCATGGCCACGGGGACGATCATGTTGTTGACCGGCAGGACGGCGAGGCAAGCCAGCCCCAGCACCAGGGGAAGGCGACGCCCGCCGCGCACGTAGGCCAACGCTCCCGCGAACGAGCCAAAGGCCAGCAGCGCGGTCAGTGGCTCGGAGAAGAAGCGCTTGGAGTAGGGCCAGATGGGGTTGGTGATTCCAAACAGCGCGGTGGCCACCGCGGCACGGCGCGCGGGGACGTCGAGCAGGCGGGCGACGTACCAGAACAGGGGGACCAGTGCGACGCACGCCATCAGGCTCAATGAGAGCCCCAGCCGGTGGGTCCAGAGGCCGTCGGCACCGTTGTCCAGCCAGAGGCCGAGCTTCATCAGGGGCGCGGCCAGCAGCGACTGCAGCGGCGGGTACTTGGAAGCGAATCCAGAGCGCTTGAGCGCCTTGAGCCCATCTCGGGCGAGGTTCACGCCCAGGTTGTAGCGGTGGTTCTCGTCGGGCGAGCCCATCTCGCTGTCGAAGGTGGCGAGGTAGAGGGCCCCGAAGCCGAGCGTGAGCAGCACGGGCCGAGAGGCCAGCGCATGGCCGGCTGCGTAGAGGGCGCTCTTGGCTCGGGCTCCCGGGCTCACGGCGGAGGTTGTGCCACATCGGCGTGGCCGCGGCTATGGCGCGATCGCCCAATGGCGCAGGAAGGCCAAGGTCTACAACCTGCCGGCAGCCCCGCCCGAGCACCCCAGCTGTTCGCCGCTCCTCGAGGTAGCCTGCCGGCTCACGTCTTTTCGGTGCGCTCCGCGATGGGCAGCCGAGGGCGGGGAGGCAGGTGTCCAGTTCCCCGCACTCGCTCCCAGCACAGGGAGGCAGCCAGCCAACGACCACTAGTCTGCGTTTGCGCAGCGCGTCAGGCGATTCCCGGGGCGTCGACCCGGCGCCATTGTCTAGCCTCCTCTTTCGAGTGGCACCCGGGACCGGGCGAGCACGCGCGCTCGCCCGAAGGCCCTGAAGCTCATCCACGAGACGGGGGAGAGGCATGAAGAGCATCATCAGCATCAGCTTGGGAGCGAGCCGAGGAGACTACGACCTGAGGACGCACCTGGTCGGCCACGACTATCGGGTCCGCCGCTTCGGCACGGATGGGAACATCGGACGCGCCGAGCAGTTGGTGACACGCTGGCGCGCGGAGGCGGACGTCATCGGACTGGATCTGACCGCGGCCCTTCCCGGCCGTGGGCCGGCTCCCGACCCGGCGACCGTGCAGCTGATGGCCGCCGCCGGGAGGACCCCGGCGACCACGGGAGCCCTGCTGCGCACCCTCAGCGACGAGTGGGCACTGCGGGGCATGCAGCGGGAGCACCGGGGCTGCTTCAACAACGCCCGGGTGCTCTTCCTCTCCGGGCTCGGCGACCAGGCTTCGGTGCGGATTCTCTCCGAGTCAACCCGCAACCTGACCTTCGCCGATCCGCTGCTGCAGCTGGGGATCCCCAAGCTCCTCACCTCGACGCAGGCGCTTCAGCTGTACGCCGCCGGGGCGTCCCGGGTCCGCCAGTGGATGCCCACCGGCCGGCTCACGCGGCGCGGCGTGCGCGTGGCATGGAACCGGTACCTGCTGCGCAAGGCCCTGCAGCGCTCGCACGTCGTCGTCGGACCGCTGGGGCAGCTCGAGCAGCACACCCTCGAGGAGCTGGGAGGCAAGATCGTGGTGACCACGGCGGTCACCGAGCCGGCACTGGCCCACCTGCGCGATCAAGGGGTGGACATGGTAGTCGACCGGGCTCCTCCCCTGCTCCAGCCGGGCGTGGAGATGGACGTTCTCGATGCGCTCATCGTCGCCGCGCTGGGCAAGCCACCCTCGGAGATCTCCAGCGACGACTATCTGCGTTTCCTCGAGGGACGCCACCTCGCGCCGCGGGTGCTCTTTCCGTCAGGGAAGCCGCGGCGAGTCAACCGCTTCGCCTTCGTCATCCACCCCCTGACCCAGGCCCATCTGCGGCGGGTCAAGAGCCTGGACTTCGCCAGCCGCGTGGTCCCCAAGCGCTTCTCGAGCGCGCTGGAGCGCATCGTCGCCTACTCCCCGCCCTTCGTGTATTCGCGGGTGAGCGGCATCCGGTCGCCCCAGGGCGTCGAAGCGGAGGGCTGGCTCATCACGCTCGGCGGGACTCCCAAGCAGCTGCTGGCCCACGACCCCGAGTTCACCTATCGCCGCCTGCTCGCCGCGGCGCGGATGGCGGAGCGGCTGGGGGCACAGATCATGGGCCTGGGCGCGTTCACCAAGGTCGTCGGCGACGCCGGAGTGACCGTGGCCAAGCGGGCGACCATCCCCATCACCACCGGCAACAGCTACAGCGCCTCCGGGGCGCTCTGGGCGGCGCAGGACGCCGCGCGGCGGATGGGGCTGCTCACCATCAGCCCCGACGGCAAGGTCGGCGGCAAGGCGATGGTGGTGGGA
>JACRCT010001118.1 GCA_016218885.1 Deltaproteobacteria bacterium
ACGCCTCGCCGCCGACGCCGCCCGCGCAGATCAATGGCACTCGAAGGTCGGCGAGCTCCTCGAAGAGCTGCTCGGGGGAGAGCCTGCCGGCATGGCCTCCGGCGCGGGCATTGACGCAGATGAGCCCGTCGACGCCGCTCTCCAAGGCCTTGAGCGCCCACTTGCGCTCGGTGACGTCGTGGTAGACCACTCCGCCGGCTGCGTGGGCCTTCTCGACCACGAAGCGCGGGCTTCCCAGGGCGGTGATGAAGAAGCAGTGCAGGGCGTGGCAATCGCCGGGCGCACGCTCAAGGTGCGCTTCAACGGAGACGAGGCGCTGGCGGCGCGGCTGCTCACGGAGTTGGTGGGGCGCGGCTCCCGGTCTGCGGCTTCGAGGGCGGTGGCCGCGGATCTCGAGGACGCCTTCCTCAAGGTGACCCAGGGGAGGCTGCAATGAGCCTCGGCGTGCTGGGCGCCCTCTCGGAGCGGGCGAATCCCATCGTGTTGCAGGAGGTGCGGCGGGGGCTGCGCACGGGTGTTCAGCGTGGTCATCGTGTTGCTGCTGCTCGCCTGCGCGGTCATCGCCCTGATCGCCCTTCGTCGCCGTCTTCGGAGGGCTGGCTGGGGTGGGCTTCTTCATGCTGCCCTACAGCGCCTACCGCTCGCTCTCGCGGGAGATGGAGGACAAGACTTGGCCGCTGCTCGTGCTCACTGGCCTTTCGCCGCGGCGCATCGTGGCGGGCAAGGTGGGAACCACCGCGCTGCAGGCGCTGCTCTTCGCCTATCTGCAGCAGGGAGTGAGCCTGGTGGTGGTCGCGGTGGTGCTCGGTACCTCCATCGCCTGGCACCTGTTCCTGACCGTGGCGGCGGTGACCGCGGCGACCATGGTGAGACGCGGCTGGTGCGTGGGGCGATGAACTTCGTGGTGCTCGGCGAGCTGCTGTGGGGAGCGGGGGCCGGCTTCGGTTTCGGCACCGCGATGGTGATGAACAACAGTCGCTCCGACCTGGAGACGATGCTGCTCGTCGCGGGAGGGCAGCTGGCTGGTGCTCTCCTACGGCCTGGCGTTGTTCGTGGAAATCCAGGCTAGGTCACGCGGATCTCGGGCAACTGAAGATGCTTCAAAGGACCAAGTATCTCGACAGCGCGGGAGAGCGTGCGGTGGAAGTCGGCCAGCAAAGGTTCCGGATAGTGCACTACCAGCGAATCGATTCTCCCCTTCGGCAGAGCTTTCAATACCGCTGCAATCTCACCAATATCGACACCGCGCGACCAAATTTCGAGGGCGTTCCAAGCTCTCTCTGTCTGGCGTGGCAAGGAGTACAGCGCACATCCTCGAATCGCTAGAGGCCAGGGAGGCATCAACGTCTGGAAGGAGATCTGCCTCCCATACTGCCCGCCGACCTTCCGGGAGCTGGGCGAGCTCATCTCCCGCGAGCCCCGGACGGCGTCTTCGCCCACTTCCTGTGCGTCGGGGCGCATTGGGCAGCGCCACCGCCGCCCCAATGCACCTGTCCTGGTCGGAAAGCGCGTCAGCAGCGATAGTGGGTAGCACGATCGAGTCGACGGAGAGCGACGACGGGATTCGCCCAGGACCCGCGGAGGCGCCTCCACTGCATAGCAAGGCAAGGAAGCTCCATGGCCCGAACGGTTCCAACCATGCTCGGTGCGATTGCGATAGTCTCGGTCCTCCTCGGGTTCGGCCCCGGAGGCTGCGAACCGGAGAACCCCGAGCAGCGCTCGCCCACAAGCCTTGGTCACGGGCGCGCGGCCCTCGCCTGTGGCGAATCGATGGTGACGATCGACCCGACGAAGGTCACCGCCGCGCATTCTCAGGGCACCGCTACGCCCGAGCTGGCGTTCGACGGCTCCCTCTCGACGGCGTGGAATTCCGGTGGCTTCGCGCCCCAATGGCTCCAGATCGACCTAGGGGCCGTGGTCCCGGTGAGCAGGATTCGGCTGGCGGTGAACCAGGTCCCGGCCGGCGCCACCACCCACGTCATCAGTGTCGTCACCGACGATTCCTTGCCGACTCCTACGCTCAGGGAGATCCGCGTGGTCTCTGGGGAAACCCAGGGCGGCCAGTGGCTAGAGGTCCCCATTCAGCTTAGGACGCAGATCTTGCGGATCACCACGACCCTCACCCCGTCATGGGTTTCGTGGTCTGAGATCGAGGTCTACCAGAACCCCAACGTGGCTCCGCAGCACTTCGGGTATTTCTGCAGTGAATGCGAATGGGTGGGGGACGGCAGCTATGCGTCCGAGACCTCGGACCACGCCAATCTGGTGTGGATTGGGGATGATCGTGGCGTTGAGTACGTCATTGCTCGCATCGAGGAAGCGGCGCGTCTGAAGATGAAGTCGATCGTCATGCCCAGGGGCGTCTTCTTCCCACGCTCGGCACCAACGGAGCTCGACCCGAACTACCAATCCAATTGGGATACCTACGCGCACCGACTGGCTCCCTACATCAATGAGATCGCCGCGTTCTATCCCGTCGACGAGCCCGATTTTCGCTTCTCCGACGAGACCGTCACGCGCGTCGTTGCCGCCATCAAGACGACCTTCCCCGAAGTCCCGACCGCCGTCATCTACTCGCCGAGGAGCGCCTTCACCGGCCATCACCCGGGGGTATTGGTCTATGACTGGGTCTCGCTCGATTGCTATTCGACAGGTCAGTTCAAGTGCTTCAACGGGCCCACCGAGAGCGTTGCGTTCGACGACGCGTACTATGCGCTCCGCTCGCTTCTCGACCCGGCGCGGCAGCGAACGTTCCTGATCCCGCAGGCGGGGATGCGGAAAGGCTATGCGATCGGCGAACAGGCCGAGGCGTACGTCGAGGCGCTCGGTGCAGAGCTGGACCAAGTCGCGGAGCTGGCGCGCCGCGACCTGATGGTCGTCGGGCTCATGCCATTCATCTACCAATCGTTCGAGAGCACATCCGGAAACTGGACGGGTTTGGAGGCGTTTCCGACGCTGCGGGCCGAGTTCGTCGCTCTGGCGCGGGCGCTGGCGGCCGAATCCGCCGCGGCAGTCGCCCGCTGCCAACAGACCCCCGACGCAGGGCTCGCCGCCCCTGACGCCAGCTGGCCTGCCGACTCGAGCACTCCTCCACCCCTGGACGCGGCCGAGGCGCTCCCAGGCCAGGACGCAGGGGAGCTCCCGGATGCTGCGACCGGCGATCGCGACGCGGAGGGCCCTCCTCACCACGATGCCTCCGGGTCGAGCTCGGCATTCGACGCGGCAGCCCTCGGCGAGGTGGAGGTCGAGGAGCCTGGATGCGGTTGCTCGGCTACCGGGCCCGTCACGCCGCTCCTGGGCCTGTGGGGCTGGGCGGCATGGGCTTCATTGCGAAGACGCGCTCTTCCCCGAGCCGCAGAAGGCAGAGGGCGCGGTCGATGACGGCGCGGACGAGGCGCTGACGCTGGGCTACCTGCTCTGACTCGACTCGCCCAGGTGTAGCGCGTCGGCGAAGCGGCGCACGATCTCGCCCGCCGGCTCGATCCGATCGATCTCGGCGACGCTCTTGCCTGCTTGGAAGAAGTCCTTGTATCCCGAGCCGCGAAGCGAGCTGCGCTTGAGCTTGAAGCCCGAGGACAGGGTG
>JACRCT010001119.1 GCA_016218885.1 Deltaproteobacteria bacterium
CCCGCATCGCAGCAGGGGGTGGACGATTTGGGCTTCCTCCTGGCCCTCCTGGAGGCCATCGGTCAGGAGGTGGCGCTGGATCCCGAGCGCATCTACGTGCTGGGGATCTCCAACGGCGGCTTCATGGCCCAGACCCTGGCCTGCGCAGCAGGGGAGCAGATCGGTGCGGTCGCCTCCGTGGTCTCGACCGTCCCGCGGTCGCTGGCGACCGCATGCGCTCCCAGCCGCCCTCTGAGCGTCCTGTTCATGAACGGCACCGCGGATCCGCTGGTGCCCTTCGAAGGAGGCGTCGTCTCGTCCGACGTGGGCGGCGAGATTCTCTCCTCGGACGCGGCGGCCGCGCACTGGGTCGCCCACGATCGCTGCGGGCCAGCCACCGAAACCCGCACCTTCGACGAGGTGGACGATGGCACCGCGGTGAAGTGGACCCGATACTCCGAGTGCGAGGGCGGCAGCGCCGTTGACTACTACGTGGTGGAGGGCGGCGGCCACACCTGGCCCGGAGGAGGCCAGTACCTTCCCGAAGCGCTGGTGGGCAGGGCCAGCGAGGAGCTCGACGGGCTGGAAGCCGCGTGGGACTTCCTGCTCGCGCAGCGGCGCTGCCCGCCGCGCGGCTGAGCTTCCCGATCATCGGAGATGACCACGCCCGCGAAGCCCAGCTCTCCGCGCAGAAGCTCGGTGAGGGCCTTGGTGGAGAAGGACGTCGCGGCCGCGAAGGCCGGCGCGAATCGAGATCGGCAGCGAGGTGAAGGAGCGCGAGGTCGTCTGCTTCGTCCGGGACAATGGCGTGGGGTTCGACATGCGGTTCGTGGGCAAGCTGTTCGGGGCGTTCCAGCGCCTGCACCGCACCGAGGAGTTCGAGGGGACCGGTATCGGACTGGCCACGGTGCGGCGAATCGTCCATCGCCACGGCGGAAGGGCGTGGGGCGAGGGCAAGAGCAGCCAGTCCGGCAGAGGCCGATGAGCTGCGTTAGCAGGCACCCCGGGTCGGAGCCCACCTCACGGCAGCCCGCGAATGCGGCCTTCGGTTGCGTAGCCGCCGCCTTCACCTTCAGCCGGCGGAAGAAGGTCCCCTTTCGGTGCAAGCCCTCATCGCCTCACGGGTTCCACCAGACCTCGCCTTTCCCTCGAATCGCCTCCTCGGCCCGGCGCCGCACCTCCAGGAGCTCGCGAGGGTCCATGGGCTCGAAGTGTGCTGCGGCCTCGAAGGCAGCGTCCTGCTCATCCGGGTTCGAGAGGCCCAGCAGCGCCACGTCCGGATCGTGGGTGAGGACGTAGCGCACGCACTCCGCAACGGCGAGGCGCGGCAGGACGGGATGGGAGGGAACGGCGCCCGCCGTGCCGATCGGTCGACCGTAGCCCTCGGTGTCGCCGAGGAGCTTGCCGGCGCCGAAGGCCTTGAAGGCGACCACTCCCACTCCGAGCGCCTTCGCACGAGGCAGGACCTGATCGGCGTAGCGCGCGTCGCAGAACGGGCCCAGGGGGAGCATCACTACGTCGCAGGTCCCCGACTCGAGGGCGGCGAGGAGCACCTCCGGGTGGTGGCTGGAGACTCCGCGGAAGCGGGTCAGGCCGCGTCGCAAGCACTTGCCCAGCGCCTCCATTGGCCCGCCGGGCGCGATGATCCGTTGCCAGAGAGCGAGGTCGGAGACGTTATGGAAGACGAGCAGGTCGGGGCGATCGAGCCCGAGCCGGCCGAGGCTCTCCATCACCTGCGGCGTCACGGGTGCATCCGGATGGTCGATCTTGTCGATGACGAAGACGCCCTCGCGCCGGCCGGCGAGGGCGGCGCCGACCACTTGCTCGCTCAGGCCATCCTCGTAGGCAGGAGCGGTGTCGATGACGTTCAGACCGGCGTCGAGGGCGCGGCGCAAGGTGGCGACCATCGAGTCGAAGGGGGCCGAGCGATCGGCGAGATCGCCGATGCCCAGTGGGGAGGCGACGAATCCCGTCCGCCCGAGCGGACGACGGGGAGCGAAGTGGAAGGAGGAGGCGGGCATGGGATCGGTCGGCTGTTGGGAGGAGCAGAAGACGGCTCGCGCAGGTCGGTCGGGAGTCTACCGTCGAGGCGCGCCATCGCTGTCCGCCGAAGAGCTGCCCGCTCTCCGACTGTGAGATACCGGCAGTCGCCGACCCTGGATGAGTGAGACCCGGCGCTACACGGGCAAGCCGTTCGGGCCTCACGACGCCGGGGTGAGCAGGACGGGCTCGCCGGCCAGGGGCACCGCGTCGACCGGCACGGTGACCGAGCTGCCGTCGAGCATGTCGACCCTCAGCGAGCCGCTGACGAACGCGCCCAGGTCGGCGGCTGAGATGCCCTGTTGCGGCGAGGCGCTGACCAGCACCAGGCGCCGCTGGCCGGCCTGGTTGGCGAAGTCGTAGAGCAGGTACTGGTCGGTCCGGTGCTGCGCCCGGAGGGAGAAGGTGCCCCCGCGCAGCGCCTCGTGGATCCGTTGGGTGGCCAGCTGCATCTGGATGGGCCCCCGCACGTCGGCCGACGGGTACACCCGCTGGCCCGGGTAGGCGCTCTCCCAGGCGTGCAGCTCGTCGGAGATCTCGGCGTGCGTGGCGTAGCTGGCAACCTGGCCGACAAAGTGCTCGTTGAGCCAGTCGTACATCCGCTCCACGGTGACCCGGCGGTCGACGCCGTCGCTGCCCTTGCGGCCCCTCACCAGCTCGTAAGGGTGGATGCCGAACCCGTAGACCCACGGCCTGGGGGAGTCGCCCCGGCGCTGCGCCACCAACCACTCGAGGTACTCGAGGACGAAGTCCCGCTGCGCGAACGGGAGGGTGCCGTAGAGCATGCCCTCGGGGCCGTGGTTGGCGTCGACGCCGAGGAGCCCAGCGACGTCGCCGACCGCCACGAAGGGCGAGGATGGGTCCTCGCGGAGGGTGGCCACGTCGGCCGAGGGGTAGGGGTGGTAGAGCCCTCGCCGCCCCCCGATGACCTCGAAGACGTTGTCGTACGAGTTCTCGTTGGCCTTGGCCCCCAGCGCCGCGACCATGTCCGGGCTCGGGGTGTGCGTCCCGTTGAAATAGGTGCAGTCCCGGGAGCTCGCGCCCAGCCCGGCGAAGACCTGGTTGACCAGGGCGTTCTGGTAGCCGAACACACTGGGGGCCAGCGCCGGGGAGTGCGTCTCGTCTAGGGTCCACGCGAAGTCCCGGTCGCGGTCCGCCTCGGATTTGTAGTGCGAGTGCAGGTGCACGCCGAGCAGGTGGGGGCCGCCCGGCATGAACTCGCGGAAGTCCTCGAGGTGCCCCTTCTTGACGCAGTGCTCGGCATAGAGACCGGTCATCCCCGCGGAGATCGCGAAGCCCTTCTCCCGGGCGAGCGCAGTGAGCCAGAGGACCGCGTCGCGGTGGCCCTCATAGTCCGAGGGCAAGTCCACCGGGTCGATGTGGAAGGTGAGCGCGATGCGGATGGGGGGCTGGAGGCCGGCCACGCCGGCGTCGGCGCTCGAAGCGGGGCTGGATCCATCGACGGACAGGGGGGCGCTGTCGCCCGGCGGGCCGCATGAGCAGAGCAGCCAGGCGAGTACCGGCAGGCAGATGGCAGTCGCGCTCTTCACGGGTGCCTCCAGGTTGGGGTCGGGTGCACGCGGCGGTTGGCTCGCTGGGGAATCAGCGCAGCCCCGCCGCCATGGTCACCAAGGCAAGGCGAACATCTCGGCCCACAGCGCGGTCACCGCCAGGTTCTGGCCCGGGGCGTTGTAGACCGGGGGCGAGGTGCGACTTGGCAGGACTCATGGAACCCTCCGTGTGTGCCCAGGCGAGTTGCACGAGCCGCGCCGGCCCGCAGCAGTCGATGTCGCAGGGGAGGTTGTCCGCAGGTGCGCGCTTCGGCCTACAGGGAGGAGCCCGGGGGCGTAGGCTGGAGCCCACACTCCGGCGCGGGTGGGCCTCCGGGTGAGGACCTTGGTTGAGAAGGTCGCAGGGGTCTCCTGGTCGAGAGCCTCCAACACCACGTGCGCAGCCATGATCGCCGCGAGCTTCGCTTGGGCGTAGGCGGCGAAGGGCACCAACTCCACCGTCCGCAGCCGGTCCATCGCGTGCGGCAGGCGGGGCAGGGTCAGGTGGCTGCCCTGCGAGGTATCGCCGTGCCCGAGAAGTGCTTGCCGCGGGCAGCAAGCTGGTGCGGATAGGCCAGTCGGTCCAGGCCCGGTCCACGGAGGAGGTGTAGAGCAGCACCGGCCCCTTGCCCCGCCGAGCCTCCAGCAGCGCGTCGACGTTGTGCGAGCGCTCGCCCCGACACACCAGGCGCTTCAGCGCGAGGTGAACCCGGTGGTGATGGCCGCGGAAAGCTTCTTCGAGAAGCTCGCTGCCCATGATCCCTTCATCACCCGAATCATGGAGGAGCCCAAGCTCTTCCTGATAGGAGATGCCCGTGACCTTGGTGAACCTGCTGAAGATCGGGCAGCTCAAGAGCCACTCGACGAGCAAGCAGGTACCTGAACTTGAGGGGTCCGGAGTGTCCGGACGCGGACGAAGCCTACGTCGCAGGTAGCCCCGACGGCACGAGAGATATGGCTACGTCCTCAGCGTCGTCGCCGCGGTGGGGTCCGCCCCGATGGCGACCGCCCCGGCCCCGCGCACTCGCAGCGACAGGGCTCGGTGCTCGGGTGTGTCGAGGAGCGCCAGCGAGTCCCCGGCCGGCCGGGGCGGGGCCGCGAATCGCGCCCGCAGATCGCCCACGCGCCGCGCGGCGTCCTCCAGGCGCTTGCGGAAGGCCGCCGATGTCTCCGCCTCCTTGGCCAGCCCGTCGATGACGCGCTGCTGGCGCTCGGGCTTGTGGCACACCAGCAGGAGATCGACGCCCGCGGCGACCGAGCGCACCGCGGCCTCGGCCAGGTCGTAGCGATCGGCGATGGCCTTCATCTCCAGATCGTCGGAGATGACCACGCCCGTGAAGCCCAGCTCCCCGCGCAGAAGCTCGGTGAGGACCTTGCTGGAGAAGGTCGCAGGGATCTCCTGGTCGAGAGCCTCGAACACCACGTGCGCGGTCATGATCGCCGCGAGCTTCGCCTGGGCGTAGGCGGCGAAGGGCACCAACTCCACCGCCCGCAGCCGGTCCATCGCATGCGGCAGGCGGGGCAGGGTCAGGTGGCTGTCCTGCGAGGTATCGCCGTGTCCTGGGAAATGCTTGCAGCAGGATGCGACGCCCTCCGACTAGATTCCCTTGGCCATGGCGACGCCCAGCCGCGCCTCGGCAGGGGCCTCTCGATCCAGCGTGCGGTCGCCGATGACCGGGTTCGCGGGATTGGTGTCCACGTCCAGCACCGGGGCCAGGTCGAGGTCGAAGCCCACCGCACGGACCTCGCGGGCCAACAGCCTCCCGGCGTCGAAGGCCAGGGACTCGTCGGCGCGGCCGCCCACGGTGCGCATCGGGGGCACCTCGGTGAACGGCGCGCCGCGCAGCCTGGCGACGCGGCCACCCTCCTGGTCGACGCTGAGCAGGACAGGCCGGCTTGCCTCGCGCTTGAGCTGTGCGCACAGCTCGGCGACCTGGCGGGGCTCGCCGACGTTGCGCTTGAAGAGGATGCAGCCGCCGACGCCCTGGCCGATGAGCGCCCGGACTTCATTGCTGGGAGCGAAGCCATCGAAGCCGACGGTGACGACCGAGGCTGCCAGTCGATGCAGGTCCACGTGAACCTCCGGTGTTCTGACGAATACCGACCCTCGACTTGCGCCTGGCGAGCCGAGACCGGGAAGGGGCGGGTGCGCGGACCCACCCTACCAACGTCCTTTAGCTTCGCAGCAGCAATCCCTCGCTCAGAAGCAGCCCCGCGGCCAGCGCCAGCAGCATGCTCCACAGCGGGAGGGGCGGCGGCACCTCGTCTTGTCCTCCGCCTTTTCGGGTCGTGGTCCGCTCGCCGAAGTAGCTCTTCAGCTCCGTTTCGTCCAGCCGCGCGAGATCGCTCTCGCGCGGGTGGACGTTTACGGCGAAGGTCAGCTCGGGAAGCGGGGCCGCGGCGGCGCCGGCGCGCGAGCCGCTGACCCGGTAGATGCCAGGAGCGCGCGGGCCCGAGGTGACGGCCTTGCCCTCGGTGCTGGTGGCCAGGCGCAGCTCCTGGTCGTCGGGTCCGAGGACCTTCAGGTCCGTCGTGCCCGGCGCGGGCTCGAGCGCCTTGGCCTCGCCCACCAACGCCTGCTCCAGCCCCTTCTCGTCGAGGGCCCCCGAGATCCACCCGGTCAAGCGCTGCATCGCGGGCAGGAAGCTGGTGCGGATGGGCCAGTCGGTCCAGCTCCGGTCCACGGAGGAGGTGTAGAGCACCACCCGCCCCTTGCCCCGCCGGGCCTCCAGCAGCGCCGGAGCGCCGTCGTCATAGGAGGCGAGGGTGGTGACCTGGCTCGCGTCGCCGGGAGCGAGCAGGAAGTACCGATAGGTGCGCGCGGCGAGCATCCCCTCGCGGCCCTCGCCGGTGAAGACCGAGAAGGCGGGATGGTCGAAGGCCACGTGCGCCAGCCGCGCCGCACGCTTCTCCGCGCCCTCCTCCTTGCGGTCGGCCGCGGTCTTGACCAGGTGCAGGGGGCGCACGAGCAGATCGCCGAAGAGCGCGTTGTAGGCCTCGCCGTCGACCTGATCGCCCAGGCTCACCAACAGCCCCGCGCCCTGCAGCACCCGCTCGCGCAGCTGCAGCACCTTGGCCGCCGGCAGCTCCCGCACGTTGAGCAGCAGGAAGACGTCGTACTCGGCGAAGTCCTCCTGCGCCGCGGCCTCGGCGTCGCGCACCGTGGGGCGCGCCGGGCTGCCCGGAGAGCCGAGAGCGGTCTCCACGAAGAACGCCTCGTCCAGGAAGCGCACCGGGTTGGGCTCTCCGTCGACGACCAGCGCCTTGATGTCCCGCGGTACCCGCAGCGCGAAGTGGCGCACGTCGTCGGCCTCGAGCGAGTCGTGGCCCAGCTCCATCGCGCCCTGGAACACGCCGCCCGCCGGGAACCGGTAGGAGAGCGTCTTGACCGCCGTCCCTCGCGCGGGTACGTCCACGAAGCCCTTGGCCACCACGTCCTTGCCCACGCGCAGCAGCGCGGTGGCGTCCTTCAATGGAGAGGAGGAGTGGTTGGTGACGGTGGCGGTGAACTGGTAGGCGCGGTGTCCGATGGCCGGAGCGGCCTCGACGCGGAGCTGGGAGATCGCCGCGTTGGGCAGCTCCTTCGCTCCGCCGGCGGCGTCGAGGAGCACCACCTCGGGCCGGACCTCTCCCTGGGAGGTGGCGATGGTGGGCGCGGGGACGTCGAGCCGAAACGCGGCGGCGGTGAGATCGGTGGCGAGGATCAGCCGCTTCGACGGCAGGGGCGACTCGGCGAGCGCGCGCGCCGCCCGCGCGAAGCAGGCGGTCATGTCCTGAGGCTCGTAGGTCAGCGTCGCGCGATCGAACGCCTCGCGCACCGCACCGCGCTCGAATCCAGGCGGGGTAGGCGGAGGGCCGTCGGCCTCGCAGGTGACGAGCGTCGCGGGATCCTCCGGCGCGAGCGAGGCGAGCGCGTCGCGGGCCATGCCCTGGGCGCGCTCGAACAGGGTCGCGGAACCGCCCGGCAGCCGGTAGCCCATGGAGAGCGAGGTGTCGAGGACGATGACCGTCGCCGCCGGCCCCTGGGGAGCGGCGGCGACGTCCTCGCGCTTCTGCTGCGGCCGCGCGAGCGCGATGGGCAGCGCCAGCAGGAAGAGCGTGCGCACCAGGAAGAGCAGCAGCCGCTTCAGGCGCAGGCGCCGCGCGGTGCGGCGTCGCGAGCGCAGCACGAAGTCGATCGCCGCAAAGGGGTGAGGCCGAGCGCGCCGGCGGTTGAAGAGGTGGATGATCAGCGGAACGGCGGCGAGCGCCGAGCCCCACAACATCCATGGATTGGCGAACTCGAGACTCATCGTCGTGGGTGCCGGCAGGCCCTGGTGCTGGCCTCAGCGTTCTATACGTATAGAAGACTCAACCTCGCGAAATTCTTCGACTACCGTTCTTGGACGCAGGGCGGCGTGTGGGGCGCGTCCATGGTGGCTCACGATTTGCCCCTTCGACCGTTCTCACGGCGGCCGAGGTAGCGCAGCAGCGCCCGGTCCATGGCTTCGTCGGTGCGCACCGCCTCGTAGTAACAGTCCATCTCGAAGCAGCTCCTCTTGGTCTGGTCGAGGAAGGCGCGGATCTCTTCGAGGTACGACTCGCGGATCTCGCGCGGGCTGGCCTGCTGCTGGCGCTCGTCCTCCATGGACAAGAAGAGGGTGTGGTCCTCGAAAGGGAACTCCAGCTCGGCGCGGTCCAGCACCTGGAAGACGGAGACGTCGTTCTTGCGCAGCCGCAGCTGCAGCAGGCGCGCGAGGGCCTTGGGATCTTCGTCGAACAGGTCCGACAAGAGCACCACTGCCGAGCGCCGCTGGGCCTTCTCCGAGAGCAGGTCCGCCGCCGCCGCCAGGCGAGTGGGCCCCTCTCCCTTCAGGCCTTCGAGCGCCTCGAGGATGGCTTGCAGGTGGCTCGCCGAGGAGCGCGGCGGGATGTACTGCGTGCCCGACGCCTTGAGGATCAAGAGCCCCACCGCGTCCTGCTGCCGGATGAGCAGGTAGGCGAGGGAGGCGGCGAGCATCGTGGCGACGTCGAGCTTGGAGAGGTCGCCGGAGCGGTAGTTCATCGAAGCCGAGGCATCGATGGCCAGGTAGGCGCGCAGGTTGGTCTCGTGCTCGTAGCGCTTGACGTAGTACTTGTCGAACTTCCCGAAGGCCTTCCAGTCGATGTGGCGGATCTCGTCGCCCGGCGCGTACTCCTTGTGCTCGGCGAACTCGACCGACTGCCCCTGGTGGGGGCTCTTGTGCAGGCCGGAGAGCACACCCTCGACCACGGCGCGCGCGCGCAGCTTCACGGAGGAGAGCTTGGCGAGGGCCTGGGGGTCGAGCAGCATGGAGGGTCGCGAGGGGCGCCGAAGAATAGGCGGCGGCGCGCAGGCCGCGCAAGGAAGCAGGCCCGAAGCTTCTTGGGGATGCCAGGTCGGGAGCGGGCCATCGGCCCGTAGGCCCGAGCGCAAGCGAGTCGGCAGCGGAGAGCATCGGACGGCGTGGAGCAGGTCGGTGAGCCCGAGCGAACCGGCAACCAGCCCCGTGAACCACGGCGCGAGAAGCCCAGACCGATGACATCCGAAAGGGCCATCCTGCCACCTGTGGGTTCTGTGGGGGGACCAGACCCTCCCAGGCGCAGGAGGCCGTGCGAGCGGTGCGCCCCGCGGCTACCGAGCGACAAAGGGAACGGTCTATGCTGCGCAACTCTCCTGCCGGAGGAGCTTCATGGATCACGCTGCCATCCTCGATCGGCTGTCCCGCGAGCCTGCGAGCTCGTACCTCCACCCCGCCTTTGAAACCGAGCTGGCGACCAAGGTGCCTGACAGCGTCCGCCAAGCCGAGCGAGCGCTGTGGGACGAGGCGCTTGCCCAGGTGCTGGGCGCCGGGCGGCCCAGCGGCGGGATCGCCTTGGACGCCGGATGTGGCGACGGAGAGCACCTCGCGGGGTTGGCGGAGCGCTTCGAGCGAGTGATGGGCCTCGAGCCCGACAAGCGCCTGGCGGGGTTGGCTCGAGAGCGCTGTCCAGGGGCAGTGCCGGTCTTCGGGATCGGGCTCGACTGCGGCGCGCTGGCCGAGCCCGGCATCGCCGGCGGCTTCTGCTTTGCCCAATGCCTGCAGGTTCTCGGTCACGTCCCCTGCGAGCTGGCGACGGCGATGCTTTCTCGTCTCGCCTCGCTCGTCGGTTCCGGGCGCGCGGTGCTGCTCTCGGTCCCCTATACCAACGAGTTCGCCGACGACTTTCGCGTCTCGATCGCCGGGGAGCAGCAGAGGCGGGTGAGCCGCGAGGAGTACGACGCGATCGCGGCGAGGCCGATTCCCGGGAAGCTCGCCGTCCGCCACTTCTCGATGCTGTCGATCGAGGCAGAGCTCGCGCGGGCCGGCCTGCGCCAGAGCTGGAGCGCTCCCTACGGCTGGGTCGACTACCAGCGCGCGAACCTCATGATCCTCGCGCGAAGCTGACTCTTTCGAGGTCCCCATTGGACTACGACGCCTTGCTCGACCATCTAGGACGAGCCCCCGCCACCTCCTATCGCTATCCGCACCGCGACGTGGACCTGGATTGCACGGTCCACGCCTCGATGCGCAGGGAGGAGCGAGCGCTTTGGGAGGAGGCACTGGATCGCGCCCTCGGAGGAAGCCGGGTGCGCGCCTCCGGCGTCGCCCTGGACGCAGGGTGCGGCACGGGCGAGATGCTTCTCGGGCTCGCGGGACGCTTCGAGCACGTGGTGGGAATCGAGCCCGATCCGCGGCGGAGCGCGCAGGCTCGAGAGCGATCTCCGCAAACCCCCGTCTTCACCCTGGGATTGGGGGACCCGGTCCTCGGTGAGTCGAAGCTGGCCGGCTCGTTCCGCTTCGCGCACTGCCTGCAGGTGCTCGGGCATGTCCCCTGCCAGGCGGCGGGGGGGCTCCTCTCATCGCTCGCGGGTCTGGTCGAGCCTGGGGGGGCGGTCGTGCTCGCGCTGCCCTACACCAATGGGTTCGAGGATCTCTTCCGAAGCTCCGACCTAGCGACCCTCGTCGGTCAGCCGATGGAGAGGAAGGCCTTCGACGAGGCCGCGACGCTGCCCCAGAGTGGGCTCCTCCCGGTACGCCACTTCTCGATGCTGTCGATCGAGCCGTTGCTCGCGCGCGCCGGCCTGAAGCCTGTCTGGTACGCCCCCTACGGCTGGTTCGACGAGCAGACCGCCAACCTTATCGTGCTGGCCGTGCGCTGATCCGTGGAGCTCGGCTCGACGCCTCCCACGAGCGCTTCGCGGCGCCGCCGGGGTATGCTCGTCCCGTCTTTTTCCGGATGAGGAAAGGAGCGCCTCGATGAAGGGGCTCGTCGCCGCCGTGCTGCTCTTGCCTGCGCTTGCCGCTGGCCAGACCCCGCCTCCACCTCCGCCGTACGTCGAGGCGACGACGATCGGTTCGGAGACCAAGGGGGCGCCGAGCCCGGGGGCTCAGCTCCCCTACATCGAGAATCGCCCGGTCGGGCAGCCGTCCGCCCCCACGCCTCCTCTGCCGCAGATCGAGCCCAGGCCCGCCGCAGCACAGGCTCCAGCGGCGACCTCTGCGCCCCCGCCGCTGCCCCTTGCCCCGGCCCCAGCCGCGATAGCTCCCGTCCCCGTCCCCGTCGTGGACACGCCTCCGTCTGGGCCGGCCCCCGACGCGCAGCCCATGGAGGCCCCTCTTGGGGCCCAGGAGCAGCCGGTGCTCGCGCCCGTTCCCCCGCCGATGAGCGAGCCTCCCACCCAGTTCGTCAAGGGCGAGCTGACCAGCTTGGGCGTGGATCGGCTCATCACCAAGCGGAGCCGGGTCGTCGTCTCCGCGGGCTACAACCACATGGATCAGACCGAGTACCTGCTCGTCCATCCGCAGGTGGGATTGAAGCTCGGCGACTTCGCCCTCGGCGTGGGCGTGCCCCTCAACATCGAGATCTTCAGCTCCGCCTATCCCAAGGACCCCAAGCCCGGCGAGAACCACATCGCCCAGTTCCAGCACGCGGGAGACATCCGCAAGGCGGACTGGGACGAGCCCGGCGACTACGCGCGCATCCTCACCTACCTCACCTATGGGAACAAGGAGGACCACCTCTACATCGACATCGGCAAGCAGCACGCCTCGTCCATCGGGCACGGCTCGTTGATGCGCCGCTACAACGGCAACATCGACGTGGATCGCTACCGCGGCGGCGCGCAGTTCGACGCCTACAACGACTACGCGGGCGTCGAGTTCATGACCAACGACGTGGTGATGTGGGAGGTGATGGGGGCGCTGGCGTTCGTCAAGCCGCTGTCGCTCTTCCTCGATCACTGGTTCGCCAAGAGCCTGAGCCTGGGGGTGAGCGCGGCCCTGGATCGCTCGGCTCCGACGCGGATGAAGTTCATGGACGAGCCGGCGTGTCCGGTCTCCAACGCCTGCGCGCGGGCCAACGTGCCGATGGTGGACGACCGCAATCGCCTGATGACGGAGACCGGCCTGGCGGTCCTGGGAGGCATCGACCTCGAGGCCAAGATCGTCAAGACCGAGAGCGTAGACATCAAGCCGTTCCTCGACTACTCGCGGTTCGTCGCCACGGGGATCGAGGGTGCCCAGCCTGGCGGCGCCTTCACCGTGGGCGTGCTGGGGCGCTTCAACCTGGGCAAGGACCCCACGCACGCCTTCCGGCTGGTCGGCGAGCTGCGCTTCATCCAGGACGGGTACAGGCCGGGCTACTTCGACACCTTCTACGAGATCGACAAGGCGCTGATGATGGGCACCGGAGGGGTGCAGGCGGGCTCGGGAGGGGTGCCGCTGACCAAGCTGCAGGCCACGGTGGGCGACGCCACCCGGGCGCCGGCGCCGGGTGGGACCGGCTACTACATCGAGGCCTCCTACGGCGTGCGCGACGCCATCGGGCTCACCTTGGCGCTCGAGGGCACCACCGCCAGTGCTGCCAAGGACTTCGTGGCGCACTTCGAGCTGCCGGTGCTCACCTGGCTGCAGCTCTTCGGGACGCTCTATGTGCGCGGCTTCGAGGACTTCGGGACCATCGTCGCCTTCGACGAGCACGCGGTGGCCTTCGCCGGCGTGCGCCTCAAGCCGCTGCCCATCCTCTTCCTCAACCTGCGCGCCTATAAGTCCTTCCAGCTCGACGCCTACAAGGGCGCCACCGGGCCGCTGGGGACCCTGCAGTTCGAGAACTCGGTCGGCTACGCCGGGGACATCGGCTTCGGGTGGGAGTTCTGAGGGGAGCCGGTCGCGAGCAGGCTTGGCGGTGTCCTCCCCCGATCTCTCCGCGCGCCGCCGACCGCTCCTGCCGAGGTGGTGCGCCGAGGGTGACGGCACCTTGGGGAGGCGAGCGCGGTCCGTGGCCCGGGGCGCTCAACTTTCGCGGGATCTCTCGGGCTCTCGGGTTTCGTTCCCGGTGACGAACCGGCCTGGTGAAATAACTAGAATTAGGACATGTGCGGCTTTTTCGTGTCTTGCGGGGATGGCCTGGTGTGGTCGGTCAGACTCTGAGCTTCCCTGCAAGGTCCCTTGAACGGAGTGGCGTCGCAATGGTAGGACGGTTGACGCTTGGGGGGGTGGAGAGGCGTTTGTGAACATCGTCAAGCACAGTGACGGATTGGTTATCGGCAGCTACAAACACGTCATCGTCGATGTGCTGCGGGGGAGCCCGGGGGTGGAAGCCCTCGAACACGTGATCGAGCGGACGCGCCAGGTAGCCAAGGCGTATCCCAATGGCCAGGCCATCCTGAACATCCTCGAGTCCTCGGCGTTTCTCCCGACCCCGCAGGAGCGCAAAACGCTGGGAGCGAAGATCAAGGAGTTGGAGAGCACGACCAAGGCGACGAACATGCTGATCATCGAGGCCAAAGGCTTCGGAGCCGTCGCCTTCCGTGCCGTCATCGCGGGTCTCTCATTCCTGGCGGGCAATGCCCAGAAGGTCTACGCCTCCGTGGACGATGCCGTCGCCGCGGTTGCCAAGGATTTGCCCGTCGCCGAGAAGGCCAATTTCGTCAAGGAGCTGGGGGAGCTGGTGCAGGCCGTCCGCAAGGCGTGAGTGCCCCGCCACCCTCCAGGCCAGCCCTCATCTTGTTCACCACTTGAAGGGAGGAGATGATGCACGCGGCCGGACTCATCGGACTTGGTGGCTACATTCCCGGCAAGCCGGTTTCCCCGGAGCGGCGGGCGGCGCTGGTCCGCTTCCTGCGCACCCGGACTCCGCTCCCGGCCGAGTACATCGATCCCATCGAGAAGGACGGGGTACTTCCCGGGACCATCGAGACCAACTTCAGCGGATGGGAGAGCCAGCCCTGGTTCCCCGCCTGGCTCGAGCGTCTGCCCGAGAAGAAGCGCAAGGATCCCTTCTCTGGCACCAGGGAGCGTCGGCGCGTACCGCTGGACCCCTACTCGGTTGCGCATTCCCTCCAGCCGCACCCGATGCTCTGCTCGGATGCCGAGACGATCGCCGGCGCGCTGGCCATCGTGGGCACCGCGACCGACCCCGACGAGATCGACCTGGTGATGAACACCACGATGATCCCCGACCGGCCGGTGCCCCTCAATGCCTGCCTGGTGCAGCACAAGCTGTCGCTCAAGAACGCCGGCGCCTACAACGTCGACAGCTGCTGCTCGTCCTTCATCACCATGTGCGAGGTGGCGGCGGGGCTCATCCGCTCGGGCATCAAGCAGAAGATCCTTCTGGTGGCGAGCTACCTGGGCTCGTGCGTCATC
This sequence comes from Deltaproteobacteria bacterium, assembly GCA_016218885.1. GTDB lineage: Bacteria > Myxococcota > Myxococcia > Myxococcales > UBA5297 > JACRCT01. The sequence goes on from JACRCT010001119.1 coordinate 14,237, forward strand.
GACCGCTCCGAGTACTACAGCCCCTGCGCCGGCGACGCGGTGATGGCCGCCATCATGACTCGGGTAGAGCCGGGGTACGGCTACCTCGCTTCTCACTCGACGAGCCACGGCAACCTCCATGCGGCCATCGTCCACGTGCGGCGCAAGCCATTTCTCCACGTCGAGTCGAACTTCGGCCCCAGCTGCGAAAAGGAGTACGTCACCTTCAACGACCAGGCGCTCTGCCGGGAGGTCGCGGAGAAGTCGCAGGAGTACACCTCGGAGGTGGCCCTGGCGGCGTTGAAGAAGGCCGGTCACGCCCCCAAGGACGTGCGCCTCCTCGTCACTCACCAGCCCATCAAGTGGGCGCCGCACGCCTGGCGAGAGGCGATCGGGACCTCGCAGGAGAGCATCTTCGAGACCTACGAGCGCTACGGCAACATCGCTTGCGCCTCGGTGCCCACCAATCTGCTCGAGGCCCTCGAGGCCAAGCGCCTGCAGCCGGGGGAGCTCCTCCTCATGGCCTCGCCGGGGGCAGGAGAGAACCACATCGCGGCCCTTGAGCGGGCCACCCCGGAGCTGATCAAGAACAGCTGGACCTGACCGGATGGGGTTTCTCTGCGACGCGCTGGGCGCCTTCGCGCAGGTGGCGCCTCCGCCCATCGATTGCCTGGGGCCCGTCGATCACCTGGGGATCAAGGTGAGCGACCTGGAGCCGGTCTGGGAGCAGCTGGCGCCGTTGGGGCTGACCTGCGCCTCGGTGTCGGACCACCCGGAGGTTGGCCTGCGCATCGCCTTCCTCGACGGAGGAGTGGTTCCCATAGAGCTGCTCTGCGTGATCTCTCCGCGAAGCCCCCTGGCCGCCGACGCCGACGGCCTGCACCATGTCGCTTATCGGGTGGCCGGATTGCGGGTCCTGTTCGGAGCTCTCGAGCACGACTCGCGATTCGCGTTTCACGGACCGATCCGTCGGGGGGCCCGTGGGCACGAGATTGCCACCTTCCGTCTACGTGCGGCCCCGGGGTTGGCTTACGAGCTCGTCGAGGAGTGCTGAGCAGAACCCAGAGACCAAGATTGAATTGGAGAGACCATGACTGTCCCCGTGAATATCGCCGGCATCGGCACCTACGGTCCGCGATTGGTGAAGAAGAGCGCGGACTTCGACTGCGCGGCCGCGGGCGTGGACCCGCAGTGGGTCTCCGAGACGGGTATCCAGGAGCGTCGCTGGGCCTCTTCGGAGGAGTCGATCGTCGATCTCGCGTGGCATGCGGGGCGGCGCGCGCTCGAGCATGCCGACTTGTCGCCCAAGGTGATCGACGGGCTCTTCCTCGTCTCCAGCACGCTGCAGCCCGGCCTCATCGTCCCCAGCGGGGCAGCGCGGCTCCAGACCAAACTGGGCATCGAGAAGGGCTCGGCCTTCTTTCTCCTGGAGACCTGTTGCGGGGCGCTGATGGCCATGGACCTCGCGGCGGCGTCGATCCGCGCAGGGCGGGCCACGAACGTGCTGGTGGTCGCGGCGGAGACGTTCTCCAAGACCTTCAACCCCACCAACCCGCTGACCTTCAAGATCGGCATGAGCATGGGAGACGGGGCGGCGGCGGTGGTGTTGACGGGGCGCTCCGACTGGCCTGACGGGCAGGTGGCCACCTGGCTCAAGAGCAGCGGTGATTTCCAGAGCGGGCTGGGGATGCGTCCCGATTGCCAGGAGCAGGACGGCGAGAAGCGCGCGGGGATCTTCTTTGGCTTCGGTCGCGTACCCCCGAGCTCGGGCGGCAAACCCCTGCCTCCGGACGGCGCCATCAAGGAGATCAAGCGCTTCACCACCAGCACCGTTCCCGCGGCGCTGGAGGCCGCGCGCACGCAGGCGGGGCTCGGACCCGACGACATCGACTTCTATCTGCTTCACCAGCCCAGCCGTGAGTTCCTGGACGGCTGGAAGCGGGCGGCGAATATTCCACCCGGGAAGACCCTCGACACGCTGCAGAACCTGGGCAACCTCTCGTCGGTGTCTGTGCTGACGAACCTCGACATGGCCTACCAGCAGGGCCGCCTCCTGCCGGGCGCGACAGTGGCCCTGGCGGCGGTTGGCGAGGGAGGAAGCTGGGGGGCGATGATCTGGAAGTGGCGGCTGACGCCCGATTCGCGGCACCGCTCGCTGCTGGCCGAGCCTCCTGTCGAGCTCCGGGACCGCCTGATCAACATCGAGCGCTACTCGATGATCGAGCTGTGGGAGAAGCACATCCTGCCCGGTACCAAAGACCGGTACCGCCAGGAGGAGCTCTTCAGCGACTTCGTGCCGAGCATGGCCGTCTTCGAAGGGGTGCCGTTGGAGGCGGCCTACGAGTTCCTCAGCCGCAGCGAGAACATGTCCCTGTGGACGATGTCGATGCGCAACGTCCGGCCCTTCCGGGGCGACATCTACCTCGCCGACGAGACCGCCACTCCCACGGGCAAGGTGTACATCCAGACCCTGGCCGACCCGGCCGCGAAGACCATCGGCTGGAATTGCGGGCACGCCGACCCCGAGGACCTGTGGATCCGCTATCGCGGCATGCTCGTGGACGCGCTGCCGACCCTGGGACGAAAGGGGACGGCCTTCTTCTGGACCAACTTCGTGCACGAGCGCGTCAAGCAGGACCGAATGCTGGCGATGGGGTTCAAGGCCATGTACGCAGCACACAAGATCGAGATCGAGAACCTGAAGATGATCCTCGAGGACCGCTTCGCGGCCAAGGGAGGGTGAAAGATGAAGCTCGAAGGCAAGGTTGCGCTGGTCACCGGAGCCGGGCGAGGAATCGGGCGCACGATCGCGGAGCACCTGGCTCAGGCCGGGGCGAGGGTTGCCGTCTGCGCCAGAACGCAGTTCGAGATCGACGAGGTGGTCGCGACGATCAAGAAGGCGGGGGGAGCGGCCCTTGCGCTGCCGGTAGACCTGTCCAAGCCCGAGTAATGCAGTCAGGTGGTCAGGGACTGCCGGGAGAAGCTGGGCGGCTTGGACATCCTCGTGAACAACGCTGCGATACCCGGCCCGATGGGCCCGGTGACCGACTGCTCGTTCGAGGACTGGTCGCGGACGCTCCAGGTGAACCTGAACAGCGCCTTCCTGTGCAGCAAAGAGGCGGTGCCCTTCATGAGGGAGCGCGGGGGCGGACGGATCATCAACATCAGCTCTGCAGCGGGCGTGCAGCCCTTTGCGGGGCTGGGTGCCTATAGCGTCTCCAAGGCAGGCTTGATCATGCTGACCAGGACGCTCTCTGCGGAGCTCGCTCCCCAGATCACGGCCAACTGCATTCTCCCCGGGATGGTGGTGACCGACGTCTCGCGCATGAAGGCCGGCGCCGAAGCGCTCGGTATGACCTACGAGGCCTTCATCAAGCTCCAGGTCGAAGCGAAGCACATGAACCATCTGGGGCGCCCCACCGAGGCGAGCGAGGTGGCAAATACCGTCCTGTTTCTCGCCTCCGGGCACGCGGGGTCCATCACAGGGGCCGTTGTCAACCACGGCGGCGGCTGGTTCTAGAGCCTGGCGAGTCCTGGAGCGCAGTCGGCAACTGAGAACACGGAGCTATTGCTACATGAGTCATTCAGAGGCGAGCGAGGCGGCGACGACCGGTGGTGGTCCAAACTCTGGAGCGAGCGCCGGGAGCGCGTCCTCCTCGTCGGTGCAGACGAGGTGGGTGCGCGCCGAAGCCGCGCCATCGAGCAACATCCGGTTCAGCATCACCGACCAGCTGTTCCTGCAGGTGCCCGCAGTCGTGACCTTCTTCTACGACCGCGCGCTCGACGACGCCGTGCTGGCGCGGGGCCTCGAGCAGGCTCTCAACGTCGTACCGGTGTTCGCCGGGCGGATTCGAGCGGTGGACGGGGAGCTCCAGATCGCGAGCGCCAACCAGGGGGTATTGTTTTCCACGGCGCGATCCGAGCTGGGCCTCGTCGAGGCCATCAAGAGCGTGGCCGAAAACCGTGGCCAATTCCTGACGGAGCCGATCTCGCCGAGCGAGGCGTGCAGCGGATCAGCGCCGATCTTCACGGTGCGCGTGACCCACTTCTCGGACGGGTCCACGGCGCTCGGCTTCTGGTGGCTCCATGCGCTCGGCGACCTGCAGAGCTTCATGCTGCTGCTGAGAGCGTGGTCCGCGGCGGTCGCGGGCGGAAGCTTGTCGCCGGCGCTGGTGATGGAGGATCGGCCAGGGCACCTCGAAGCACGGCTGCCGCCGGGCGGCTCCGAGGAGCCGGGGCTGAGGCTGCTCGACGACAGCGAGCTCATGCGATTCGGCCAGTACTTGGCCTCGTCGTCCGCCACGGAGAAGAGGCTGGTGCAGGCATACTTCGCTGACGCCGAGCTCGCCCGGATGCGCGAGGCCTACACCATGAACGGGGTTCGCCTTTCTTCCAACGACATCCTCTGTGCGCACGTCATGGAGGCGATCCAAGCATGCGACCCAGAGGTCGACCGCCGGAATCTTTCGATCGTGGTCAACTATCGTAGGCTCGCGGGGCTCGAGGAGAGCTTCGTCGGCAACCCGATCACGGGTCTCGTGCTCGAGTGTGCGCGTGCGGAGCCTGCGGCGTCGATGGCCCTGCGGATACGCAGCGCAATGGATCGCTTCTCGCAAGACCACATGGATTACCGCGCAACCGTCCGGTTCGTGGAGAGCATAGGCGGAACGAAGTCGCTTTCCCGCTGCAGCCTCAAGGGAATGGATCCGCTGGGTCGGCACGTATCGGTCACGAACGTGTGCGGCCTGGGGGTCTACGACGTGACCTTCGCCGGCGCTCGGCCCGTCTACTTCGCCACCATCCTGGATACCCCATTCCCCTGGGTCACCATGTTCGTGGAGGGGTTCGAGAATCAAGGGAAGATGTTCGTCGCCGTTCTGCCCACCGACGTAGCTGACCGGTGGGCACAACCGGCAATGCTCAAGCGCCTGCATCGTTTCCGCCAGCCGGAAGATGCTATCCCAGCGCTCGCGAAACGCGTCGGTTGCATCGACTGAGCCGCAGGCTGTCGATCGGTCGGTGGTGAGCGCGACCGCGGTTCCAGAATCCGGCAGACCGGGCGGCGCAAGAAACCGCCGTCCCTGCTCGATGCGGTGGTCGGGCATCCACTCGCGGCATCTCCGGTCCGAAGCCTGCCGTCGGCGCAGGTTCCCCGGGAGCTGTGGATTGCGGCG
>JACRCT010001136.1 GCA_016218885.1 Deltaproteobacteria bacterium
CCCACGCGGACGACTGCATTGCTACTGAGGTGCCACACGCCAGCAGGGCGGTGAGCGCCAACGAACTCCATCGAGCGATCATCTGTCTCCTCCTTGGTTCGAGCGCCTCGCCGGGCGCTTTCGAAGCAAAGACAGCCCGCCCACGGGAAGCGTTATGGCCCCGGGGGCGAGGGCGGGGATGGCCGATGTGGCGGAGGGAGAGGGCCTGGACCAGCGCCACCCATGGGCAGTGGAGGCAGCCCGGGAATTCCCGGCGGCATGCCCGGCCGGTGCCCAGGCGGGCGCGAGCGGAGCTCCTCGAAGCGGCGCGCTTGCTCGGGGGTGAGAATCGCGCGCATCTCCCCGTCTATGACCTCCTGGACTTCGCGCACGCGCGGCAGGGTCTCGGCCAGGATGGCGTCGAGCTCGGGGCGGTGTTTCTCGAAGATCTCCTTGGCGCGCTCCCTCTGATCGGGCGTCAGCCCCAGCCTCTCGAATAGCTCCATTCCGAGAGGAGGCGGGTGTGGCATCCGCCACGGTGCTGCGAGGCGGACCGCGCCCACTCCAGCCAGGGCACCGACCAGGAAGATCGCGGCGAGCAGCGCGAAGGCCCGCAGTCGAAGTCTCCCGAGCTCGGAGCTCATGGCGTCCCCCCCAGAGAGTCGAGGACCTCGGCGGCCGATGAAGGCCCGCCGCTCGAGGCCCAGGACATCAGCTTGGCGGCGGGGTCTCTGGGCTCGGCGAAGGCCGATGTACTCGAGCTCGCCTTCGAGCGCAGCAGCGCCGGGGTCCATACCCCGATGGTCAGGACGGCAGCCAGCGCCAGCGCAGGACGCCACCACCTGAGCGTGAAGGAGAACGCGTTTGGCCGGCGTCGCTGGGCGGACCTTGCGGCCACCGCGCGCACCAGGCGCTCGAAGCGAAGCTCGTCGCCGGTCGGATCCAACGCGGACAGGTCGAGCTTGCGGTCATCGCTGCTCATGGCGCTCATCCTCCTTCGCCTTCTTTTCATCGTCGCTGCCCTGCTCGTCACCCAGGATCCCGCGCAGCACGCGACGAGCCTGGAAGAGGTGCTGGCGCGACATCACTTCGGAGATGCCCTGCGCCGCGGCGATCTCCGCATGCGTCCATCCATCCAAATCATGCAGCAGCACGACCTCACGCTGCACGGGCGTGATCTGCTCGAGCGCGGCCACGAGGCGGTCGCGCTCGGAGAGCCGGTCGGGGGTGGGCCTCGCGGCAGAGTTCTCCGCGTCCAAAAGGCGGTCTGCGGCTCGGCCGCGCAGGTTCCGGGCTTCCAAGGCGTTGAGGGCGCGGTTGCGTACGATCTGCACCAGCCACCCCGAGAAACGCCCCGGGTCGCGGCAGGCCTCCAGCCGCTCGAAGGCGGCGATGAAGGAGTCCTGGGCCACGTCCTCGGCGTCGGCTGGGCTGCCGAGCACTGCCAGGGCGACCGCATAGGCGGCCCGGAAGTGGCGGCGCACCAGCTCCTCGAAGGCCATGGCCTCTCCGGCCAGCGCCCCGCGGACCAGCACCTCTGTTTCATCCGTTCCCAAGACCTCGTCCAACCCGATGACAGCCCAGTGAGGCGGCGCGTTAGCCGCCGCCGCGCCCGCCAAGGGTCCCAAGGGGCGAAACGACTGTCCATTGTTGACCGACTTGACCGGGGCTCCACCTGACCTGCCGTCAATCTCCTTAAAAAAAGCCGGCCCCTAGGGTAGCTTGCCGCCCATTCCAAGGCCCGCATCGAGCGGGCTGTTCCCATCGGAGGCTGACGATGAGCCGAATCGTTCGCGTGACGGGCCGTGAGATCCTCGATTCCCGTGGCAACCCCACGGTCGAAGCCGAGGTCGAGCTGGAAAGCGGAGCGCTGGGCATGGGCGCTGTGCCGAGCGGCGCCTCGACCGGCGAGAACGAGGCCCTGGAGCTGCGGGACGGCGACAAAGCTCGCTACCTGGGCAAGGGCACGCTCAAGGCCGTGGCAAACATCAACGGCCCGCTCGCCAAGCACGTCCTCGGCATGGAGTGCCTCGACCTGGCCGGCCTCGACAAGGCGATGATCGACCTCGACGGCACGCCCACCAAGTCCAAGCTGGGCGCCAACTCCATCCTCGCCATCTCCATGGCCGCGGCCCGCGCCGGCGCCATCGAGACCGGCCAGCCGCTGTACCGCTACCTGGGCGGCGCTGGCGCCGTGACCCTGCCCGTGCCGATGATGAACATCATCAACGGCGGCGCCCACGCCGACAACATCCTGGACTTCCAGGAGTTCATGGTGATGCCGGTGGGCGCCCCCAACTTCCGCGAAGCCCTGCGCTGGGGCACCGAGACTTTCCACGCCCTCACGAGCCTGCTCAAGAAGGCGGGCCACCCCACCGCGGTGGGCGACGAGGGCGGCTTCGCGCCCAACCTCAAGAGCCACGAGGAGGCGGTGGAGTTCATCCTCAAGGCCATCGAGCAGGCCGGTCTCAAGCCGGGCACTCAGGTCGCCATCGCGCTCGACCCCGCGGCCAGCGAGTTCTTCGCCGACGGCCACTACGTCGCCAAGAAGGGCGACAAGTCCAAGAAGACCTCCGACCAGATGGTCGAGTACTGGACGAGCTGGGCGCAGAAGTACCCCATCGTCTCCATCGAGGACGGCATGGCCGAGGGCGATTGGGCCGGCTGGAAGAA
>JACRCT010001137.1 GCA_016218885.1 Deltaproteobacteria bacterium
ACGCACGAGATCGAGCGCCGCCGCGCCCAAGCCGGACCCACCGAGCTGCCGCCGGCTCCCTCGCCCACGCTCGCCGAGCTGCTGCTGCGCCAGGCGCGCAGCTTCGTCGTGCGGCTGCTGGCCACGGCCGCCGCGCTCTCCTTCGCCTTGGGAAAGCGCTCCGACGGTCTGGCCATCCTCGCGGCGCTGCTCCTCAATGCCCTGGTCGGGTTCCTGATGGACTTCCGGGCAGAGCGCGCCTTCGCCTCGCTCCGAGCCCTCGCGGCGCCCTCGGCGCGGGTCCGGCGCGGGGGCCAGCAGGCACAGGTCCCGGCGGTGGAGCTCGTCCCCGGCGACGTGGTGCTGCTGGCCGCAGGCGACCTCGTTCCCGCCGACGGCCGGCTGGTCGAGGGTTCGGCGCTCATCGACGAGTCGCTGCTCACCGGCGAGTCGGTGCCGGCCGCCAAGCAGCCGGAGCCCATCGAGGCCGAGCACCCCGCGCTCGCCGAGCGCACCAACGAGACCTTCGCCGGCACGCTGGTCATCACCGGGGCCGGCGTGATGGCGGTGACCTCCACGGGGTCGGCGACCGAGGTCGGGCACATCGGCAAGCTCCTGTCCGGCGCGACAGCCCACGACTCACCGCTCGGAAAGCGCCTCGACCTTCTGGGCCGCTCGGTCCTGTGGATGGTGCTCGTGCTCGCCGGAGTGCTGGTGAGCGTCGGTCTGGTGCAGCAGCGCCCGGCGATACCGCTCCTCGAAACCGCGATCGCGCTGGCCATCGCCGCGATCCCCGAGGGGCTGCCGGCGGTGGCCACCCTCGCCCTGGCCGCCGGGGCCTGGCGCTTGGCGCGCCAGGGGGTGCTGCTGCGCCGGCTCTCGGCCCTGGAGGCGCTGGGCAGCGTGACCACGCTGTGCCTGGACAAGACCGGGACCCTGACGGCCAACGCGATGACGGTGCGCGCCCTGGCGCTAAAGGGCCGGGAGATCGAGGTGACTGGCGAGGGCTGGGAGCCCAGCGGCGAGCTTCGCGAGAATGGCCTCAAGCTCGACGTGGAGAGCGCCGCCGCGGTGCAAGAGCTGCTGCACGCCGCCCAGATGTGCAACGACGCCACGCTGGAGCGCGACGAGCGCCTGGGCTGGCACATCCACGGAGATCCCACCGAGGCGGCGCTGTTGGTGGTCGCCGCCAAAGGGGGACGCCCCGACCCGCGGCCCACCGCGTCCCGGCTCTTCGCCAGGCCTCCGGGGCCGGGCCAACCGTGGATGGTGGTGGTCGCGTCCCAGCAGGGCTCTCCTGAAGGCCCGATGGCCTACGCCAAGGGCGCACCCGAGTTCCTGCTCGCGCGCTGCCAGGCAGGCGTGTCGGGGGCGGTGCTGGACCAGGACCGGTCGTTGGCCAGCCGGGCGCTGCGCATCCTGGGCGTGGCGCGCAAGGAGCTCTCCCCCTCTTGGACGCCGGGGGACCTGGAGTCGGGTTGGACCTGGCTCGGTCTGGCGGCCATGGCCGATCCGCCGCGCCCCGGCGTCTCGGCCGTGCTCGAGCAGACCCGCCGCGCGGGGATCCGCCCGGTGATGATCACCGGCGACCAGCCGGCGACCGCACAGGCCATTGCCTGGGAGCTGCGCCTCAGCGGGGAGCGGCGTCCGCGAGTGGTCACGGGGGTCGAGGAGCTGAGCGCGGACGCCGACGTGTATGCGCGCGCGACGCCCGCGGGAAAGCTCGCCCTCGTCCAGGCGCTGGAATCGGCTGGGCAGCTTGTGGCGATGACCGGCGACGGGGTGAACGACGCTCCCGCGCTGCGGGCGGCGACGGTGGGGGTCGCCATGGGGCGGGGCTCCGAGGTGGCCAAGTCGGCCTCCGACGCCGTGCTCACCGACGAGCGGCTCTCGGCGCTGCTCGCCGGAGTCCGGGAGGGACGAACCGCGTTCCTCAACATCCAGAAGGCGGTGGACTACCTGCTCACCTGCTCGGTGGCGACGCAGCTGGCGGTGCTGGTGACCACCGCCGCCGGGCTTCCCCTGCCCCTGCTGCCGCTGCAGATCCTCTACCTCAACCTGCTCACTCACACCTTCCCCGCGCTGGGCCTGACCCTGGAGCCGGCCGAGGCCGAGGTCCTGGAGCGGCCGCCGCTGCCGCCCACTGCCACCCTCCTTCCCTCCGCCCGCGTCGCGACCCTGCTCTGGCACGGGCTGATCATCGCCATCGCCGCCATCGCCGTCGGGGCCTGGGGGCTGACCCACGCGACCGAGGCCCACGCCCGGACCCTGGTGTTCGCCACCCTGGCGACCTCGTTGATGCTGCACACCGCGTCCGACCGCTCGGCGAGGCCCTTCGGCGGATGGCGCTGGGGGCGCAACCCGGCCCTGGTGGGCTTCATGGCCACCGCCGTGGCGCTGCAGCTGGGGGCCATCTATCTGCCCCCCCTGGCGCGGGTGCTGCGGATGACCGGTCTCGATTCAGCCGACTGGCTCTGGGTCGTGGCCGCCTCCGCGGCCTCGCTGGTGGCAGTCGAGGTGAGCAAGTGGGCCATTCCTCCGGAAGCGGAATGAGGGACGGCCTACCTCACGGAGCTCGTCGTTGCCTTCGCCGGCTTGCCCTCGCTGTCCAGCTCCACGACCTCCAACCCGAGCTCGGCGAGCCCCTTCTCCACCTTGGACCGGTCCCCCACCACGATCAGCGTCGCCTCCCCGGGCCTCGCGTGCGCCCGGGCCGCGGCGTTGACCTCCTTCTCGGTCAGCGCTGCCACGACGTCCGCCTCTCGCTGCAGCTCCGTGGAGGGCAAACCCAAGGTCCACAGCCGCGCCACTCGCTCTGCGATCCGCCAGTAGGACTCGAAGCCCTGAGCGTACCCGCGTAGCTTCCTCTGCTTCGCGGCTTCGAACTCCTCGGGCGCGATGGGCCGCCCACCAGCCAGGTCCGCGAGCTCCTTCCTGAGCTCCACGAGCGACTCCTTGGTCTTGTCGGTCTGCACCTCTCCGGTGGCGAACCAGAGCGTCGCCTCTCTTGCCGCCATGAGCACCGAGAACACTCCATAGGAGTATCCCTTCGTCTCGCGCAGGTTCAGGTTCAACCGGGTCCCGAAGCCGCCACCCCCATAGACGGAATCGGCCGCGGCGAGCGCGTAGAAGTCGGCCGCCCGGCTCGGGGGCGCGAGCTGCACCTGGACGATCGCGCTCTGCGGAGAGTCCTGGCGATCCACGAGGACCACCTTGCCGCGCGCGACCGGCCGAGGGGGCGGCACGACAATCGCCTCTGGTGCGCCGCCACTCCAGCTCCCGAACTCGCGCTCCGCGAGTGCGCGCGCTTCGGCGAGGGTCACGGCGCCCACGAAGACGAGCGCCGACCCTCCCGGCCGGAAGCGGGCGGCGTGGAAGGCGACCACATCCGCGCGGTTAAGGCCCTCGACCGTGCCGCCAAGCCCTAGCTCCGGGCGTCCATAGGGGTGGTCGAACCCAAAGGCGAGCTGGCCGGCGAGCCGCCGCGCAAGAGCCGTCGGGTCCTGGGCGAGCTGAGCCAGCGCGTCGAGCTGCTGCTTCCGCTCACGCTCGACCTCCTGCGCCGGGAAGACCGGGTTCCGAACGACATCCGCGAGGAGCCCGAGCGCGGCAGGAAGGTTCCGCTTGAGCACGTCGAGCGTGAGGCTCGCCGTCTCGCGCCCGGTTTCCCGCTCGAGCCCGATGCCCAGATTTCCGAGTGCGTCCGCCAGCGCCAGCGCAGCGCGTGACTTCGTCCCCTTGTCTATCGAGGCAAGGGTAAGTGACCCGAGACCGCCTTTTCCCTTCCCATCGGCGACGCTGCCCGCCCGGGCCAGGAAGCGGACATGCACCTTGGGTAGATCGGCCCGCTCCACGACCAAGACCTCAAGACCGTTCGCGAGCTTCGCGGCCTTCACCTCTGGCGCCTGGAACGAGCTGTCGCTGCCAGTCGCAGGCGGCCTCGTGCGATCGAGCTCCACTTGCGCTGGCCTACCCGACCTCTCCGGCCTGAAGCGGACGACCACGCGGCTTCGCGTGTCGATCCAGCGCGCAACCGCGGCCCGCACCGACTCCGGCGTCGCCGCCCGAAGGCGTCCAAGGTCCTCGCTCACTTTGCCGGGGTCGCCGAGGAAGGTGTTGTAGCGGTTCAGCACGTCGGCCTTGCCCCCGAATCCGCCGATGCGCTCGAGACCAGAGACGAACTCGGTCTCCTCCTTGTTCCGGCCCCGGACAAGCTCCGCCGCGCTCGGGCCGGCCTTGGCGAGCCGCGCGATCTCCGCGTCGATGACCTGCTCCACCTCGGCGAGCGACGATCCGGGGCGCGCCGTGGCGATCACCGCGAAGACCCCAGCGATCTCGCGCGAGCTCTGGAACGCCTGCACCGTCGTGCAGAGCTGCCGCTCGTAGACGAGAGCTCGCTGCAGGCGAGAGGAGAGGCCGTCGCCGAGGATGCGCGCGGCAAGCGTGAGCTCTACGTCGCCCTTGGCGAAGAACTCCGACGTCGGCCATGCCAGAACCACGCGCTCCTGCGGGACGCGATCGGCGATCTCGAACACCTTCTCTCCGTCGAGCGCTGGAACCCAGCGGGCCGGTCGTTCGAGAGCGGGCCCGGGAGGGATACCGCCGAAATACTTCTCGACGAGTTGCTTCGCGACGTCCGGCTCGAAGTCGCCGGCGATGACGAGCGAGAGGTTGTTCGGCGTGTAATACCGGCGGAAGAAGTCCTTCACGTCCTCCAGCGTGGCCGCGGCCAGATCCTCATGGCTGCCAATGATCGGCCATGAGTAGGGGTGGCCTTCGGGGAAGACCGCTCTGGGGAGCAGGAGCCACCCGCCCGCGTACGGCTCGGACTCGTAGTTCTGGCGTCGCTCGTTTCGCACCACCTCACGCTCCTTGTCGAGCTTGGCCTGGTCCGTCACGTCGCTCAGGGTCGCGAGGCGATCCGACTCGAGCCAGAGCAGGCTCTCGAGATTCGCCGACGGCACGGTTGCGAAGTAGTTCGTGCAATCGTGATTCGTGGTTCCGTTCACGCCGCCCTCGCGCAGGTTCGCGCCGAGCCGCTCCGCGTAGACGAAGTAGTCCTCGTTCGCGTTCTTCGAGCCCAGGAACATCAAGTGCTCGAAGAGGTGCGCGAACCCAGTGCGCCCCCTCGCCTCATTCTTCGACCCCACGTGAAACCACTGGTTCACGTGGACGATGGGGAGCTTGCGATCGACGTGCAGGATCACCTGCAGGCCGTTGGGGAGGACGTGCTTCTCGAAGGGGATCTCGGGGATGCCTCGCGATCCAGGCGTCGCGGTCGCCGGAGGTGCGGCGAGCGCCGCGATGGGAATCGAGGCCGCGAGGGCGAGCAGCAGGATGAGGCGAGGCATGCGCATACCTCCGAGTCAGAAGGCGCTGGAGCGAACGTGCGGTTCCGCGCTGCAGCCTACCTTGGCTTCCTTGCTCCTACCCGCAGGAGTTGGAGCGCCGTGGTGCGGATCCGACCCGGCAGTCGATGCCGACCCGGCGGTGGAAGCCTCCCTCAGAGGCAAGCCATTCGGCACCGCGCTTGCTCATCCAGGAAGCGCCAGTCGCACCCACTCCGACGCAAGGTGAGCCATGGAGTGCATCCGCTGCCATCATGAAAACGCCGTCCACCGCCGCTTCTGCGGTAGATGCGGCCACCTGCTCAGCATCGCCTGCCCGCGCTGCGGCTTCGGGAACCAGAAGGCCGACGTGTACTGCGGAGGCTGTGGGGACATCCTCGGGGCTGACCAGCCACCCGTGCGCCTTGCCGCCAGCCAGGCCGCGGTGAAGGCCCAGGTCTCTTCTCCGTCCCGGGCCGCGCCCGGTCTCAAACCGCTCCCGCGGCAGCGGACAGCGATCCCTCCACCCCAGCCGCCCGAGACAATCAACCTCGCGCCTACCACGACCCCGACCCCTGACGGTTCCACCACCAGCCCCATCGCCGATGAGCTCGATGGCCTACTCGTCTTCTCGCCGCGTACGATCCTTCCATCCGACGTCACCCAGGAAGACATCGACAGGCTATTCGGATGACCCATGGGATTGCCCATCAGAGCCGACGTCGTCAACGCGTTCCTCATCCCCGCCATTGAGCAGCTGCGGGTGCTCGCGGGCAACGACACCACGCTGGAGCGCATGGAGCTTGCGCGCGAAGCGCCCCCCGCGCCCTACCAGCTGCGCATGACCATCCACGGCCAAGTGGAGGGTATCGTCTACTGGGTCTTCGAACCGGAGCTGGTGAGGACCTTGGCCACGAAGATGTCGCGGAACGGCGATGAGGTCGGCGCCCACGAGGACGCGCGGCTCGCGGCCGCCATCTCCACCTTGATTGGCCTCATCCTCGGCAATGCCCGCCAGGCGCTGCTCGCTGCGGGCTACTCCACCGACATCGACCAGCCCGAGCGCCAGGCCGACTCGCTCAGCTTCCGGGCTCCCGGGCTGCCCAGCCTCATCGTCTCCACCCCGGTAGGGCGCGCGCGGATCACCTACGGCATTCGGCTGGCCGCACCTGCGGCTCCGCACAGCTGAGGCGACCGGGGAGACCGATCCCTCCTTGTATCCAAGAGCACCCAGGCCGGTACCGCACGTGGACGAGCGCAAGGCCAGTCCGCGAAGGCGGACTTCGGTTGCGTAGCCGCCGCGTTCACCCGGCGGAAGACCGACCCCGCCCTCGTTCCTTCCCCAGAGCCCCGGGGCCCAGCGGATGACCGACCCCTCCCGCTCCCCCAAGCCCCCGCTCCCCCGGTCCCCAGAAACCCCGCCGCCGCGTCGCCCTGAACCGATCGCCTTGGCTTGGGACGTGCCGGCGCGTGACGACGCTCCATCCATCTCCAGTGGAGAAGGGCTCGGGCGATCCGGCATGCGGCCTGCTCAAGGCCCCCGCGAACTTGCACGAGGGGGGGACCGATGAAGAGAAGACTCTGGGTGGTCGCAGTTCTCGTTTCCTTGGGTTGTGGTTGCGGCGAGGCGCTGCTTGCGCCTGTAGAAGGAACACCGGCCGCCGTCGACTCGCAGATCGTCGGGGGCGCAGTCGACCCGCAACACCCGTTCGTTGGATGGCTGCGGGTCTCAGGCAGATTCCGCTGCACTGCGACGCTCATCGGGAAGAAGACCGCGCTCACGGCCGCCCGCTGCATCACGGCCTCGGCGAGCGAGACCAGCCTCGTGGTGGGTGGGAGAAGCTTCCCGGCCGAGACCATCACCGTGCACCCGCGCTGGGACAGCGAGGCAGCGGACGGCGAAGGCGAGGCCGATCTCGCCATCGTCCAGCTCAAGCGCACCGCCACCGTCCAGCCGCGCCCCCTCTCTTCGACACCTTCCTTGGCGGTCGGGGACGCCATCACGCTCCTCGGCTACGGCACGACCGGCGATGAAGTCGAGAACTCGGGGACGCGGCGACTCGCCACCAATCGGGTCTCCGGCCTGGGGCTGACCAAGCTCTACTGGGCCCCCGAGACGAGCTCGGGCTCTACCTGCCAGGGCGATTCGGGAGGACCGATTCTCGCCGCGGACGGGGCACTGGTGGGCGTCATCTCCGGAGGCGTCGTCCCCTGTGAGTTCGGCTTTGGCTGGGCCACCCGCCTCGCGCCGTACCTGGACTGGATTCGCTCCCTGGCGAGCGACGCGGTTGCTGAAGGGACCGCGCCCGCCGACACCCAGAAGCCCAGGGTGCGCATCGGCTCTCCCAAGAGCCACGCCACGGTGGCGGTCGGACCCATCTCCGTCAGGGCCACCGTTTCCGACGACGTAGCCGTCGCACGGGGCGAGCTGTGGGTGGACGGTGAGCTCGTCCAGACGCTGGCCAGCGGCCCCTTCGATTTCACCGCCAGCAGCCTGGGCACGGGCGCTCACCAGCTGCGCGTCTACGGCTTCGACGCCGCCGGAAACCGGGGCCAGTACACGATCCAAGTGGTGGCGCGGTAAGCCTCCGGCTTCGCTAGAACTCGGGCGGAAGCTCCCTGAGCTGCTGGGCGGTGAAGACTGGACCGTCCTTGCAGACGTAGACCGGACCGATGTTGCAGCGCCCGCACTTGCCCAGGCCGCACTTCATGCGGTTCTCGAGGGTGGTGTAGATGCGCTCTTCGGAGAAGCCGAGCTTGGTGAGCACCGGCAGCGTGAACTTGATCATGATCGGCGGGCCGCACACCACCGCATAGGCGTCCTGTGCCTTGGGAGCGGCCTTCTCCACGATGGCGGGGACGAAGCCTACC